>JBBIJL010000096.1:0-8319 GCA_037446005.1 Gallionellaceae bacterium
TGGGGCCGGAGGGGGCCGATGTGCTGCAAACTTGGGCCGGTGAGAATGCCGTTCTCCAAGGGCTGGGCGGCGACGATAATATTTACGGGAATAGTGGCAACGACATGCTGGACGGGGGAATCGGGAATGATGTTTTGGTTGGCGGTGCAGGCAACGACACTTACGAATTCAATCTGGGCGACGGGCAGGACACGATTGCAGAGTACGATTATGCCGCAAGCAATGTGGATACCATCCGCTTTGGTGCAGGGATCGTGGCGAGCGACATTACCTTTACGCGCAGCGGCATGGATCTGGTGCTGGGCATTAATGGCACGACCGATCAGGTGACGATACAGAATTGGGGGTATGGCGATTACTACCGTATGGAGCGTGTGGAGTTCGCCGATGGTACGGCGTGGGATGCAGTTCAGTTTCAATCTATCGTGTCTGCTGTTCCTTATGTGGGGACGGAGGGAGCCGATGTGCTGCAAACCTGGGCCGGTGAGAATGCCACTCTTCAGGGTTTGGGCGGTGACGATAATATTTACGGGAATAGTGGCAACGATATTCTGTATGGTGGTGGTGGGTTTGATTATCTATCCGGCGGCGCTGGCGATGATGTGATTTATTCAAGCGACACCCCCGTGAGCGACACTTCGGCTGTTTTTGCGATTTCGGCAGAAGACGATGGCACGATTGCATCGGCCACACTCACGGGCGCTTCAAACAGTTACGTGTTGCAAGGCTCAATCATCGCCGCCAACCAGTATGGCGGCGATGATTATGATTTCTATAAGTTGGCTAATCTTGCAGCGGGTACGGTAATTTCTGCCGCAACCTTCAGTCAGTTCGACACGATGCTGGGGTTGTACGATGCAGCAGGCAATTTGGTGGTCAGTAATGATGATGCCGATGGTGTGGCCGGTTCGATGAATAGTTTGGATTCGGCATTCCAGTATACGGTGGCGGCTGGCGGCGATTATTACTTGTCTGTCGTTAGCTATGACAGCGGCTTTTCAGCCAACCCTTTCGCGACCGCTACGATCAATAGCGACGCTTCGGACACCGGGAATTATTTCGCTACCGTCAACCTTTCCGATAGCTACCTTGCTTCCCCGCAGAGATCTCTTCTTGAGGGCGGGTTGGGTAACGATATTTTGCACGGTGGTATTGGAAATAATACGTACAACTTTTGGCTGGGAGACGGTCAGGACATCATTACCGATCACGATGCTTCGGCAGGCAATCTCGATGTGCTGAATTTGATGGACTCAATTCCAGCAGATGTGACACTCGCCGTCAGCGGAAACGATCTGGTGGTAAATGTGGGTACTGCGGGGGACTCTATTACTATCGTTAATTGGTTGCTGGCAGGCGATTCTAGTTATCTCGTAGAACAAATTCTGTTCAGTGACGGTACGCGATGGGATGCTGCAACTATCGCGGGGATGGTCAGTCCTGCGCCGCAGAACACAGCACCGACGGTTTTCAATGCGATTATTGACCAGGTCGCCACTGAAGATGCTGTATTTAGTTTCACTGTTCCTGCGGATAGCTTTACCGATATTAATGTTGGCGACACGCTAAGTTTGAGCGCGACACTATCCGACGGAACGGCTTTGCCCTCTTGGCTCACCTTCGATGCTGTTACGCAAACCTTTAGCGGCACGCCGACTGTGGCAGATGTCAGGGCGCTTGATTTGAAACTCACCGCGACCGATGCGGCTGGTTTGAGTGCGGCAGCAAGTTTTTCCATCAACATGCTCAGCTACAACGCGGACGGTAGCTACGCCAGTTATGTCAGCGACGGGTTAGGCAAGTTCACCACGACGCACTTCGATGCACTCGGGAATCGTTTGAGCGACTACTGGAGCAAAGCGGATGGCAGTAGCGGCAGTGATGCTTACAGTTTGGATGGTAGCTACAGCAGCTACACCCTTGATGCGGTGGGCACGGCAACCTCCCGTAACTACGACACCACAGCGCACCTGCTCAACGACAATTGGATCAAAACCGACGGTAGCAGCGGCAGCGATACCTACAACCTTGACGGCAGTCATAGTGGCTACACCCTTGATGCAGCGGGTACGGCTACTTCCAGTAGCTATGACACGACCGGGCGCCTGCTGAATGACTACTGGCTGAAAATTAACGGCGCGGCAGGTCAGGATACTTACTCGTATAACCCGGATGGATCATCCATGCGCAACTGGTCGCTCTCCGATGGCGGGCAAGGCATGGATGTCGGAAGCAACCATCTCGTGTTGGGCGGGAACGGCGTAGATGCGATAGCAGGCAGCGCAGGTAACGACTTCTTCGCAGGCAGGTTAGGCAACGACACCGTCACCACCGGTGACGGTGCAGACATCATCGCCTTCAATCGCGGCGACGGCATGGACATCGTCAACGGCGGCATCGGTACCGACAACACCATCACCTTGGGTAACGGTATCAGCTATGCGGACATCGCGCTCTCGAAGGTTAACAATGATCTGGTTCTCGAAGCTGGAAGCGGCGATCAGATCACTCTTGCCAACTGGTACGACACTACAGCCAACTACAAAAACGTCATCGACCTGCAAGTGATGGCGGATGCGATAGCGGCGTTCGATCCGGCATCGGCTGACCCGCTGCTCAACAAGGCAGTGCAGACCTTCGATTTCACCGCAGTCGTCAACGCCTTCGACCAAGCCGCCGGCACGAGCCCCACCTTCATGCACTGGAGCGCGACCAACAGCCTGCTGACGGCGCATCTGTCCAGCAGCGACACCGCAGCCATCGGCGGTGATCTTGCGCACCAGTACGGCACGAACGGTACGTTCACCGGGATGAGTCTTGCCGCCGCACAGACCGCGCTCAACGATCCGCAGTTCGGCGGCCAAGCGCAAACCTTACGTCCGTTGCAGGGCTTGCAGGGCGGGGCGGTGACGCTGTGAGGTGATTGATGGGAGAGGCTGCCGGTTTTTGCAATGAGTTGGCGGCCTCTTTTTCTTTTGCTTATCAGGAAATATTTGCTTCATCGCTTGGCTTTGTCTGAGCGCTTAGCCGTTCACGCCCAATCGCCCCTGTGGTATTGTGTGAGCCAGTTTCGGCCCTATCACTCCATACCGCCATGAGCCTGCTTTCCCTGATTGCTGCATTTCTACTCGAGCAACTTCATCCGCTGTCTACACGCAAATATCTGTTCACCTGGATGAACAGTTATGCGGATTTTTTCCAGCACCATTTCAATGCGGGGGAGCACAAGCACGGCAAGATTGCCTGGCTCGCCGCCATGCTCTTGCCTCTGCTGCTGGTGTCTCTGGTGTACTGGCTGTTGCTATGCGTCCATCCCGTACTCGCCTGGGTCGGGTGTGTACTGGTGTTGTATCTCACCATGGGGTTCCGCCGCTTCAGCCATTATTTCACCGACATTCACAAGGCGTTGCGCAAACGCGATCTGGACGGGGCGCGCACCCTGCTTTCCGGGTGGTGCGGCAAGTCTTGTCAGGAGATGAGTGCGGAGGAGGTGGCGCGCGTCACCATCGAACAGGCGCTGTTGGCGTCTCACCGCAATGTATTCGGGGTGGTGACATGGTTCGTGATTTTTATGATGATCGGCTTGGGGCCGGTCGGGGCGATCCTGTACCGGCTTGGCCTGTTTTTGAATGCCCGCTGGGGCGCCAAGGGCAGCGAGGACTTCGGTGATTTCGGCGAGTTCGCGCGTCAGGCTTATCGGGTGATGGAATGGTTGCCGTTGCGTTTGACCGCGATGACGTTTGCCATCGTGGGCGATTTTGAAGACACGGTTTATTGCTGGCGCACGCAGGCTAAAAGCTGGCCCGATCCGGAAGAGGGCATCGTGCTGGCAAGCGGTGCGGGCGCGCTGGGCGTGCGTCTCGGTGCGACGGTGGTTCAGGATTCATCTCCCGTATTCCGTCCCGAAATCGGCATGGATGAGGAAGCCGATGTGGATTTCATGCAGAGCGCGGTCGGGCTGGTCTGGCGCGCATTGGTGTTCTGGATGATTATGCTGTTGCTGTTGAGTCTGGCGCGGCTGGTGGGATAGCGATGTCGCTGTTAAGGGGCGGTGTCGCGCAGACAACCTCTCCGCCATTGGCGGTTCGGCATCATCCGTCCGGTTTGAATACGCGCTTCTCCTGCGCCAACTTATCTTTCCCCGAGTACATCGCGCATTGCCGCAATATGATCGCGCAAGCCCGCGCCGATCTTGCCGCCAGCGACCTGAACAAGATCATCGACGGCAATGCGCCGTTCGAACTGCGTCCCGCCGCAGCTTACCCTGCGGGAAAAAACAAAACCTACCGGCGCGGCATTCTGCTCACGCACGGCTTGAGCGACTCGCCTTATTTCATGCGCCACCTCGGCGCATTCTTTCAGGAAAACGGCTTTCGCGTGATGGCAGTACTGTTGCCGGGGCACGGCACCCGTCCCGGTGATTTGCTGGAGGTGCGTTGGCAGGAGTGGCAGAAAACCGTTGAGTACGGTGTCGAACAACTCGCGCTGGAGGCGGATGAAATCTATCTGGGGGGCTACTCCGCCGGGGGAGCGCTGAGCGTTTATCAAAGCTTGCGCGACCGGCGCATACGGGGATTATTCCTGTTCGCGCCCGCGCTGCAAATTTCCCCCAGAGCGGCGTTTGCCAACTGGCACAAGGCCTATAGCTGGCTGGCGGGTGCCGCGAAATGGGTGGATATCCTGCCCGACAGCGACATCTACAAGTACGAGTCCTTCCCAAAGAATGCCGCCGCACAAATGTATGCGTTGACACAGGTGTTACGGCGGATGCTGGCGCAGGAGCGCGTGACAATTCCAGTGTTCGCGGCGGCGAGCCAAGACGATGCGACGGTCAATACGGATGCCACCGTGGCATTCATGGCGCATGCGCCCCATGCAGCCAACAGGCTGGTGTATTACTACTCGGATGCCGGGAAAGTTCCGGCAGGATTGGACAAGGACAAGACCGAGTGCGTAAGCAGCGTGTTCCCGGAACACAAGATCGTCAGTTCAGCGCATACCGCAATCGTCTTGCCGCGCGAAGACGCGCATTACGGCGAACAGGGCGAGTATTGCAACGGCATTCATTACTACCCCGGCGACATGGAGAAATATGCGGCAGTCTGTGACCGGCAAGCGGAGCAGATATGGCAAGGCGAAATTACCGAGCAAAATCTTAAAGCCGGTACGATTCGGCGGCTGATGCACAACCCGAACTTCGCCGCGATGAAAGCCGCCATGCGGCAGTTTATCGACAGCTTGCCAGCCTGATGCAACGAGGCTAACCGGCGGAGCGGATGGTGCAAAAATTGAGCATATCCCCAAGCGCTTTTTCGGCTTCGCTCATTGATTGGAAAATGCCCAGAAACGTCGATTCGCTGTCGTAGAGTCCGCGCCGTGTCTGCGGGTCTATGGTGAGAAATATCTTGAGCATGATTGTCTCCTTTCAAGTTCTTTATCGGGTATTTCTGGGTAAACTTGAGGGGCGCAAATAGGACAGGAGGGGCTATGAGTACCGAGATGGAAATATTTGTGAAATTGCTATCGCTGGCGAAATGCCTCAAAGGCTTCGGGGTGGAGGATTTGCGGGCCTTGCTGAGCATCTCATCGAAAGCGATCTGGCGAACCGGCGAGCATGTCTTTATCGAAGGCGATCAGGGGCGGGACATGTTTATCATCTGTTCCGGCAAGGTGAATATCTGGCGCAAAAGCGGCGGGGAAAAAGTGAGTCTGGCCAATCTGGCCGAAGGAGAAAGCTTCGGCGAGATGGGCTTGATCCGAGGCGGGGCGCGCAGTGCCGGCGCCACGGCATTGGAAAATACCGTGGCGTTGCGCATCGATTTCGAAAGACTTCATCATGCGCCATCCGCTGCCGCCACGCTGTACCGGAATCTCGCCAAAGAACTGGCCGAAAGATTAACAATCGCAAACGACATTATCGTGTTCCAGTCGCAAGCGGGAGCGGAGCCTCCGCCGCTGATGACCATCGGCAGGCGGCAGCGGGTCAAGTAACACGCGGATGTTTTTGCAGCGTTAGCGTAAATCTGTTTCCGGCGTCTGCGGCAGCCGAGGGTCAAAGAAGCACACCGTGTTGCGCCCGCAATCTTTGGCCTGATACATCGCCATGTCGGCGCATTTAAGCAGTTCATCCACCGATTCCTCGCTGCCGCAATACAACCGCACACCGATACTCGGCGAGCTGTGATGCTCGTTTCCGTCGAGGCAATAAGGCGCGTGCAGGACGGTGCGAATTTTTTCCGCGATCAGTGCCACTTTTTGCGATGCAGCTTCGGCCTGTGCGTCGACTTCTTCGAGCAGCACCACGAACTCGTCCCCGCCGAAACGCGCCACGGTATCCACCTCGCGCACGCAGGTCTGTATGCGCCGCGCCACTTCGATCAGCATCAAATCCCCGTGGTGATGACCGAGCGTGTCGTTGAGCATCTTGAACTTGTCCATGTCGAGGAATAGCACCGCGCCATAGGTTTGCTTGCGTGCCGATACCGCGAGTGCCGAGCGGAAACGATCCAGCAACAAGCGCCGGTTGGGCAGATTGGTCAGCGCGTCATAGAACGCCAGATTACGTATTTCCTCTTCGGCCTGTTTGCGCGCACTGATGTCGCTGAATATGGCGACGTATTGCGTGGTCTCGCCGCGCTCGTCCTTCACTGCGCTGATCGTCAGCCATTTCGGATAAATTTCGCCGCTCTTGCGTCTGTCCCATATCTCGCCCGCCCAGGCTCCGTGCTCCAGCAAGTGCTGCCACATCGCGCTATAGAACGCCTTGTCCTGCCGCCCCGAACTCATCATGCGCGGATTCTTGCCGATCACCTCCTCGGCGCTGTAGCCGGTGATCGCGGTGAATGCGCGGTTGACGCGGATGATGTTGGACTGTGCATCGGTGATGAGAATGGCATCATGCGTCTCGAAGGCCGCCGCAGCCACGCGCAATGCCTGCTCGTCCTGCTTGCGCCGGGTGATGTCGCGGCAGAATACGAAACATTCTTGGCTGTCGGGAAGGAATGTGGTCGATACCTCGATGTCGATTAAGCTGCCGTCCTTGCGCCGGTGTCTAGTCTCGAAGCGATCATGACCCTGCGCCATCAGTTTCTCCATGTGCGCTGTGACATCCTCCGGTCGCTCATTCGCCTCGAGTTGGCTGATGTGCATCCCCACCAATTCCTGCATCGTGTAACCCGACATGTTGGAGTAGGCCTTATTGGCCTCCTCCAGAATACCCTGCGCATCGGTCATCCAGAAGCCGTCCATCGCCGTTTCAAGCACATGCTTGTGGCGTTGTAATTCGGCCTGAGCGTGTTTGTGCTCGGCGATTTTGTGCGCGGTGATATCCTCGACTGCAAGCAGACAAAAGCGTTTTTCATCATCGGCAAGGGCACTGACCGAGGCATATAGCGGCAGTTTCAAGCCCAGACTTTTATTGCCGCGCGCCTGATCGAAGATTAGCTCGCAAGTTTTTCGCTCGCCCGATTCGAATACCTCTTTCAAATACCCGCGAAACGCCTCGCTCTTGTCCACGGCCACATAGTCGCCCAGAAAATGCCGTGTCCATTTGCGCCCGTTTGCATGGTGCGGGCGTGTCGCGGCAAATTGGGCGTCGCATATCCGCCCCTCGCGATCCAGAAAAAAGTAGCCGTGTTGGGATGGCGGGTGGGGCGCTTCCCTCCCGGCGACTTGCTCCCTGAGCCGGTTGAACTCCTCGCTTAATAATTCAATTTCGATCTGGTCGATACGCAGCTCGTAAAGCTGGCGCCCGACATCGCGCAGTTGCGATACATTGTTGATCGCCAGATATTTTTTCAGCCGGTCTTCGGCATGTTTGCGCAATCGTTGATGAACGGACTGAGATTGCGCCACTGTAAGCGCTTTGTTCATGATCCTCTCCGCGCGCTAGGCCGCCGTTGTCGGGTGACGCGGCGGCTTGGCTGGTGGTTTCATCATTCTTGCAGCGTCGTTAGACATTCGTTGCGCCACAGGCAGTCGGATTGTTTGCACACCCGGTTATAGGCAGACGCGCAACAATCCAGATTTCCTTCTAGGCGCTGATACTTGCGGATCAATTCGATTTTTGCGGTATCGCTCACCTGCAACCCCGTGCCGGTGGCGAGGTGAACAGACGGTTTGCGTTGTTGTTCAGTCATAACGACGGCCTTGAAAATCCTGCCATGCCTAATGGTGCAGGCAGATGAATTCAAGCGTTTCCGCCGCATTTTCACGGGAGTGGGTTTTCATTAGCAGCTCAAGATACATCCTGTGCATCGTGTGATAGTTCTCGCCCAAACTTGAATTGCAGGATTCCAATATGGCAATGCGGCGCTCCAG
>JBBIJL010000097.1:0-8218 GCA_037446005.1 Gallionellaceae bacterium
CTGGTCGATGCAGAACACCAGTTTTTGAGTTTTGAAATTCTGCGTACCGATTCCTTGAATATCAGCATGGGCGGAACCAGCGGGGGAAGCATTCCCTTTGCTCCCATTCCTCTGTATGTGAATGGCGCACCGAATTTGGCCATGGTGGTGACGTATTCGGCGTTGCGCGGCGAAACCATCAATATCGAAGACGCTTACGTGGCGCAGGGGTTCGACTTTTCCGGAACCAAGAAATTCGACGCCAAAACCGGCTATCGTTCGCGTTCGTTTCTGGCCGTGCCGATGCGCAACCACGAACACGAAATCATCGGCGTGGTGCAACTCATCAACGCAATTGATCCGGTCAGCAAAGACGTCAAACCGTTTTCCAAAGACGACCAGCAGTTGCTCGAATCGCTCGCTTCGCAGGCGGCTATCGCGCTCAGTAACCGCCGCCTGATCCAGCAACTCGAAAGCTTGTTTGAAGCCTTCATCAGTCTTATCAATACCGCGATCGACGATAAATCGCCCTATACCGGCGGACACTGCGCGCGCGTACCCGCGCTCACCATGATGCTGGCCGAGGCGGCTAGCCGCACGCAGCACAGCTCGTCACTGCAAGGCTTTGCAATGACGGAAAAAGAAAAATACGAACTCAAAATCGCGGCGCTGCTGCATGACTGCGGCAAGATCACCACGCCGGTGCATGTGGTGGATAAATCGACCAAGCTGCAAACCATTTTCGACCGCATCCATTTGGTGGATACCCGTTTCGAGGTGCTCAAGCGCGATGCCGAAATCGCCATGTTGCGTGCCGAGCTCGCGGCGAGCGGAGATCCCGCCGCTGTGGCACAGGCGCGTCACGACTATGCCGCGAGCATCGCGCGCCTGGATGCGGATCGCGAATTCCTGCGCCAGTGCAACCTGGGATCGGAAAAAATGGCCGACGCGGATCAGGAAAGGGTGCTCGGCATCGCCAAATACACCTGGCGGAATGAGGCGGGGGAACCGGTGGATTTCCTCAGCGCCGACGAAATCAACAATCTGACCATACGCGCGGGCACACTCACGGCAGAGGAGCGCCAGATCATCAACCACCACATCGTGGTGACGATCAAAATGCTGGAGTCATTGCCGTGGCCAAGGCACTTGAAGAACGTGCCCGAATTTGCGGGCGGCCATCACGAACGCATGGACGGCAAAGGCTACCCGCGCGGACTGACGCGCGAGCAAATGTCCGTGCAGGCGCGCATGATGGGTATCGCGGATATTTTCGAAGCCCTCACCGCCAAAGACCGTCCGTATAAAGAAGGCAAAACACTCACCGAGTCGCTGACCATCTTGGGTAAATTCAAAGAGGGCGGGCACATCGACCCGGATCTGTTCGACATTTTCATCCGCGAAAAAGTCTATCTTACCTATGCGCGACAATTCCTTGATCCCTCGCAGATCGACGAGGTGGATGTGAGCAAGATTCCCGGCTACGCGCCGTAGCGGATTGTCGGGCGGGAGGACATGCCATATCGGCGTGCTATGTCAGCCAATTTCGTTCATATATGATTGGAGATATGGACGCGCCGCATTTTCATTAAGGCAATCATTGTGTTGCTAAAGTCATTGAATGGAAGGCATTATTCTTGTTGACCTCGCATATAGTATGGCGTAGTTTGACCGCTCCATAGCATACCAACGGAATTTTCCAGAGAGGAGGCATCATGCATTTTCTCCAACGGATCCGCCAATCAACAAGACTGAATTTCAATCTGGCCATCTCGTGCGTTTTATTACTTACTGCGTGCGGCGGTGGCGAAACGACGCCTGCTAGCGGTAGTGCAACAGCTCCCCCTTCCCCCGCGAGTGTGGTTGCCAATTGTGGCAACAACAAAATCACTGTTTCATGGCCCGCAGTGGCGGGGGCAACTTCGTATGATGTCTATCGCTCTACAACAGCCGCTGCAACAGGCACGCTAGTGGGGAGCAGCACCTCGCCCTCTTATGCCGACACATCAGGAATTGTCGGAACCACTTACTACTACAAGGTCAAGGCGGTTAACAGTACTGGAGTAAGCCTTGCATCAGCCGAAGTCTCTGAAACGTTCTATCAGGTACGGGGCGGAGCCATGCAGGGGAAATCACTTTCCCTCAGTGGCAATGTCACTACCTTTTCTGGATCATCTGGCTTTAGCGGATTTACAGATGGGGTTGGCAGCGCTGCGCGATTCAGTCTTCCGCAAGGAATTACCAGCGACGGCACCTATCTGTATGTCGCCGATTATCTGAACAATGCTATCCGCAAGATTGATCCCGCCACGCAAACGGTTAGTACATTTGCCGGTAGCACGACAGGCGCTTCAGGAAGTAGCGATGGGATCGGTACAGCAGCCCGTTTCTTTCGTCCATACGATATTACCAACGATGGCACCAATCTCTACGTGTCCGATTACAATAACTGCACGATCCGCAAAATCGTCATTGCCACTGCCAACGTAACTACTTTCGCCGGAACTGTGGGGAGCTGCAGCCCGTTGACAGATGGTATCGGCACTGCGGCGAAATTGGTAAATCCGCAAGGAATCACGACCGACGGCACCAGCCTGTTTGTGATCGAGAATACATCGGTACGGAAAATTGATATTGCCACTCAAACCGTCAGCGTCTTCGTCGGCAGTACTTCCGGGGTGGTCGGGCATGTCGATGCTTCCGGTACTGCGGCGCGTTTTAACAATCTGGATGGAATCACCACCGACGGCTCTTCGCTCTATGTTGTCGATAGGTACTATCAGGATATTCGTAAAGTCGATATTGCAACGGCTACCGTTTCATCCTTTGCGGGAAACTATACTAACGTGACCACCTCAACCTCCAGTGACGGGACTGGGGTTGGCGCCACTTTTTATATACCTGTTGGAATAACGACTGATGGCACGAATCTTTATGTGATGGAATACTGGGGAGACGTTGTGCGCAAGGTGGTGATTGCAACCGCTACTGCAACTAGTCTGGCGGGATCATCTGGTATTACAGGCACGACAGATGGTGTGGGCACTGTTGCTCGATTTAGTTCTCCGGTAGGTATAACTGTTCATTGTGGCAGTCTCTTTATCGGAGATACAGGGAATGGTTCTATACGCCGCTTGCAATAAGCCGCAGCAGTGATTTTACAGGCCAATGCCGGCTACGCTGGCACACAGAGTGCGCGCCGACACTGGCCTAGCGGTGTGATGACCGTCTTTAAGCTTTAAGGCTGAAGTCTCACTTCTTGCAATCAGCCGTACGTGATGGCCACTTCGTGGGCGTTGCGGACAGAGGATGCGAGTGCCTTTTACACAACCGAACGTCGCTGACGTGCCAAAGCAAGGTACGTCAGCCGACTCCTAGTAATCGGATCCCGAAGTGTTCAGCTCAAGAGACAGCTCGCGCAACTCTGCTGGTACCAAAACCGAGTGATAGAACCCCAGCATGCGTTCGGCCTGTTTGCTGGCCGACCAGCTATGCGCGTATTCGCGACCGGATTCGCTCAGGTCTTTGCGCGCGTCGGCATCCTTGAGCATTTTGACGACCTTGCCGGAGAAATCGGCCACTTCTTCCTTGGCGACCCATACGCCCAGTCCGTCGCGCAATACATCGCGCGTGCCCAGTTCGGCAGTGGAGACTACGGGGACGCCTTGTGCCATTGCTTCGAGCAGCACCAGACCTTGCGTTTCGGTGCGCGATGAGAAGATGAATATATCCGCCGAGCGATAGCAACTGTTCAATTCGGTATGGCGATCCAGATAGCCGATGAACATGACGTTGTCGCCGAGGCCGAGTTCTTTGACTTCCTGCTGCAAACTTTCCCGTGCGGGGCCTTCGCCGGCAATCACGAACAGCACGTCGGCAATTTCTTTTCTGGCTTGCAGCAGCATCTGCAACAGAAAGCCGATGTTTTTTTCATGCGCGACACGTCCCACGAACAGCAATGTCGGACGATCTTGCGGGATACCGTACTTCTGGCGGAAGGCCGTGCGGTCGCCCGGTACGAAACTCTCCGGCTCAATGCCGGTCGGGATGACTTCCGCATGAGTAGTGACGCCGTAGCCTTTCAATATATGCAGCATGGGGTGCGATGGCACGACCATACCGTGCAGACTGTTGCCTTGGTGGCGCGAGAAACGTTTGGCGATCAGGCTGGTCAATTTTTTCGGCACGAGCGGGATGTAGTGGTGCAGATATTCCTCAAAGAAGGTGTGGTAGGTCTCGATGCAGGGAATTTCGAGCAGTCGCGACAGCTTGGTGCCCAGATAGTGCGCCACAAAAGGTGTCTGGATATGGATGATGTCGTATTGCTCGGCGCGCAATTGTTCGAGGCGTTTCATCACCCAGCCGTAACTCATGAGCCGGTCTTCTGGGTCAAACGGTAGCGAGCGTGCGGGCACGCGCAGAATGTCGGTTTCATCCGCGCTCGGTGTTTGGTATTCGGGGGCGATCAAATGCACTGTGTGGCCGAGTGCGCGCAGGTTATGGCGGAAAGTTTCTATCGAGGTGGAGACGCCGTTGACGCGCGGGAAATAGACATCGGAGATAAACAGGATTTTCATGATGGGTATCCTTGGTTAAGGGTTAAGTTAGTCCAGTAAAACCAGAGTCCAAACTGCGATGAGATTCACAAGGCTGATTAAAACTGCCGCGCTGCCGATGTCTTTGGCCCGTTTGGCGAGATTGTGGTCGTCGAGGGAGATGCGATCCACCGTCGCCTCGATGGCGGAATTGAGCAGTTCGACGATGATGACCAGCAGCACGCTGCCGACCATCAGCGCGCGGCCTAACATGGTTGCTTCCAGCCAGAATGTCAGCGGCAATAAAACGGCGGCCAGCAGCACTTCCTGACGGAATGCGTCTTCATTGCGGTAGGCTTCCTGCAAGCCGGCGCATGAATACTTGAAGGCATTCATCAGGCGTTTGAGACCGGTTTTCCCTTTGTGCGGACTTTCCATTATTCGTTTCTCTATGATTTGTTTTCGGATGCGGTCAGGCTCGAAGTGCCGTTCCACAGGATCAATTCCATGCGCCCGTCCAGATGCTCGACGATGGCGGTGCAGCTGTCTACCCAGTCGCCGCAATTGATGTAGGTCAGGCCGTCGACTTCTTTAATCATCGGCCAATGGATATGGCCGCAAATCGCCCCGTCCAGGCCGAGCTCGCGCGCGTGGCGTATGACGGAGTCTTCGAAGTTGAAAATGAAGCTCACGGCGGTCTTCACCTTGCGCTTGGCATAACCCGCCAATGACCAGTAGCCCGGACGTTTGAGTGTCCGCCGCAGCCAGGATAAATAGACATTCAGGCTGACCAGCACATCGTAGGCCTTGTCGCCCAGAATGGCGACCCATTTGTGGTGGCGCGTGACCTGGTCGAACTCGTCACCGTGCATCAGCAAATAGCGGCGCCCGTCGGCGGCGATGTGGATGTATTCATGCTCCACCATGACATTGCCGAACGAGGTGCCGACATATTCGCGTATCGCCTCGTCATGATTGCCTGGAATGAAAAAGACTTTTTCCCCGTGGCGCGCGCGCCGCAGCATTTTTTGCACGAAGGTATTTTGCGCGGGCGACCAATGCACGCCGCCCCGGCTCATCGACCACAAATCGACAATGTCGCCGAGCAAAAATACGTGTTCGGAAGAATACTCTTTGAGAAACTCAAGCAGGTGATGGGCTTGGCAAGCCTTGGTGCCGAGATGAATGTCGGACAGAAAAATCGAGCGGACTTGTTGCGCGGTCATGTCTTGGCCGATGCAGCTGTGACACAGGTTTTGAACTGAGGGGCATGCGCCCCGAAGCATGTTTTTTCCATGCGCGCAGAATGGCACGGAAATATTTCCCCGCTGTTACCGATTTGTTTTGCTAATGTGAATTTATTACAAGGTCGAGAGCTTAGCCGGCGATGGTGCAGTTGCGCCCCGCCGCTTTGGCGGCATAGAGGCGCTCGTCCGCCTGATGCATCATCGCTTCCACACTGCCGCCGGGCGGGGTGTTGGTGGCCAAACCGATGCTGACCGTGAGATGCAGCGTTTTACCGTGTACCTGCATGGGTTGGGCGGCAACGTATTGGCGCAAACGCTCGGCGTATTGAAAACCGGCCTGCTCATCGGTGTCCGCACAGATCACCAGAAACTCTTCGCCGCCCAGACGGCACACCACATCCTGTTTGCGTGCCGCCTGACGCAGGCTCTCGGCGACTGTGCGCAGCGCATCGTCGCCGAAATGATGGCCGTAGGTGTCGTTGATGGATTTGAAATGGTCGATGTCTACCATCATGCAGCAAATGGGGCGTCCGCCGCGCGTGGCCACCGCCCATTCCTGTTCCAAACGCTCCACCGCGTGGCGGCGGTTGGGCAGGCCGGTCAGCGCGTCCGTCAGCGCCAACTCTTGCAGGCGTTTGTTGGAAAGCGCCAATTCGTCGGCAAACTGGCGCAACTGCAAACGGTCAGCCTCCTGCTCTTCCTGCATTTGTATGATGCGCTGCGCGGAACGCAGCCGCGCAGCCAGCACTTTCGGATTGATCGGCTTGGACAGGTAATCGTCCACGCCGGCTTCGAATGCTTCCACCAGTTTTTCCGTGCTTTCCTGCGCGGTGACGATGAAGACGTAAATTTTGTTCCACTCGGCGTTTTTGCGCAGCTCTTTGCAGAACTCGATGCCGTCCATCTCGGGCATCACCCAATCGCTGATGATGAGTTGGGGTGGTGTGGCTTTGACGGTTTCCAAGGCCTCGCGCCCGTTGTTGGCGGTGGTTACGCAGTGTCCGGCTTTTTCCAGCAAGGCTTTGTAGAGCAACTGGATCGCGCGATCATCCTCCACCAGCAGAATGCGCAACTTGAACGTGGCGGGTTGTGTACCGGGGACGGCATCAACGCCCATCAACTCCGGGGAGATGGACGCGGAATTCAGCATTTCCTCGAAAGAGGGCAACTCGGGCACGGCGATGTTGAGCAAGTCGCTCCACTCTTCCAGCCCTTGAATGACGCGGTCGCCGATTTCAATCAGCGTATTGGTTTCGATTCCGACCCGGGTCGCCAGCAGCATCAGGCGCGGGATGAGCCGGTAACGTTCCGCCGGAGCCGAGGTGCAGACCTCGGCCAGATGGTCGGCGAAATGAAACAGTTGCAGCAGGCGCCAGTTTCGCTCCCCTTCGTGAAATTGGCTGGATTCCGGCTGCTCCAGATGCAATGCAATTTTTTGGAACAGCTCCGGCATACCCCAGTCGGCCAGCATCAACGCAGTGATCAGGTTGTGATCCAGACCGAAGGCCTTGCGCTCCAACTCTTGCAGGTTGTTAGCGGCAGCGGGTTGCTCCAGCACCTGCGCATAATCTTGCGCAAAGACGGTGGCCAGCGTCAGGCGGCCGATCTGCGCCAGCAAACCCAGCAAGAAGGCCTCGTCCGCAACGCCGACCTGCATTTTAGCCACGATCTCCTGCGCGGCGATGCCGCTGCATGCCGAATGTGCCCAGAATTTTTGATAATCAAAACCCTTGCACGGCCCCGAACGAAAATCGGCAACCAGAGAAAGACTCAATGCCAACTGGCGCACCGACTTGATACCCAGCACCGTTACCGCGTCCATGATTGAGGCGATCGGGCGACCCTCGCGGCGCACGAGCAGGTTGGCCGCTTTGATAATGCGCCCCGCCAGAGCGGGGTCGTTGTTGATAAGGCGGGCGATTTGCTGCGTGGTGGCATCTTCTTTGTCGGCCAGCTGGATGATCTGTAGCGCCACACCGCGCGGCGAAGGCAGCTTGCCATTGGCTTTGAACTCTTCAAATTGCTGACTGATAGCCTGATCCATTTTTCACCGCGATATGCGCGGCATGAAGGCCGCGCTGATGGGCGGATTGTTCCATATTTGCCTGAGGCTGACAAAGGAAAAGACGGGGCTATGCTTTGCTTGCACCGCGAAATGAAAGCCGCTATATTCCGCCCTCATGCACTTCTCACGCCACATCTCGCAATCGCATTCCACCTTCAGCTTGCTGGCCGCGCTGCTGCTGCGCGTCGCGCGCTAATTCAACCTACCCCACAAGTATCAACGCAGGCGGCTCGGTTGGTGTGAGCCGTGGACGGATAATTGCGACGGAGCAAAAAACATGACCGACAAATTAATCATATTCGACACCACCTTGCGCGACGGCGAACAAAGCCCCGGCGCATCCATGACCAAAGAAGAAAAAGTGCGTATCGCGCGCCAGTTGGAAAAGCTGG
>JBBIJL010000098.1:0-8142 GCA_037446005.1 Gallionellaceae bacterium
TTGGTCGGAAAGAATGCGCCCGTCCAGCATGTGGATCTGGCGCTGCGCCCGCGCGCCGATCTCGGCATCATGGGTCACGATCACCAGCGTGATGCCTTGTTCCAGCAGACCTTCGAGCAGCTTAAGCACCTCCCAGCCGGTGGTGCGATCCAGATTGCCGGTCGGCTCATCGGCCAGCAGCACGGAGGGTTTCATTACCGTCGCCCGCGCAATCGCCACGCGCTGGCGCTGCCCGCCGGAGAGTTGATCTGGTCTATGGTCGGCGCGCTCGCTGAGACCGTAACTGGCGATCAGTTCGGCTACGCGCTGCTTGCGTTCTTCGACTGCAATGCCCGCAAGCATCATCGGCAGTTCGATGTTTTGCGCGGCGGTAAGCCGCGGCACGAGATGGAAGGACTGAAACACGAAACCGATTTTCTGGCTGCGCACATGCGCCTGCTGTTCATCGCTCAGTTCGGTGACGTTGCCGCCGTCCAGCAGATAATTGCCGGAACTCGGCCGGTCGAGCAGGCCGAGCATGTTCAGCATGGTGGATTTGCCGGAGCCGGACGGCCCCATGATGGAGAGGTATTCGCCGTCGCCCAACTGCAAATTGATGTCTTGCAGTGCGGAGACCTTCTGGTCGCCTACGCTGAAAAGGCGGCTGACGTTTTGCAGTTCGATCATTTCGCGGAGGGTGTCACATCGGGCACGACGGTCACACCCGCTTTGACTCCCGGCCTGTCCAACGAGAACACAATTTGGTCGCCTTCATTCAAACCCGAAACGATTTCGGTGTATTCCCAACTCGCCAGTCCGGTCACCACGCTGCGCTCCGCCAGCTTGCCGCCGTTCTGGTAGAGCAGCACGCGCTTGCCTTCCATCAGCGTCTGCGTCGGGATGCGCACGACTTTGTCATGCACCTCATGCACGATCTCCACATCGGCGCTGTAGCCCACCAGCAGATTTTCCGTCTTGGGCAACTCGGTGAATTCCACTTCGACTTCCACCGTGCGCGCCTGCTTCTCCAGCTCCAGCACATACGGCGCGATGCGTTTCACCTTGCCGGCAAAGGTGCGTCCCTTGATCGCGTCCAGCGTGATGCGGCTGCTCTGCCCCACCTTCACTTTGGCGGCGTCCACCTCGTCGATAGGCGCACTCACGAACAGGCAGCTATCGTCGATCAGATCCACGGCGGGCAAAGTCAAAATACCGGGCGGCGACGGCGTGGCGTATTCGCCCAGCTCGCCGCTGATGTCGGCCACGACTCCCGCAAACGGCGCGCGCAGCAGCATGCGCTCCAGCCCGGTCTGCACCACCTCGATACGCGATCTGGATTGCGCGATGTCGCTGCGCGCACCGTCGCACGAGGCTTGCCGCGATTTGGCATCGGTCAAAGAGCGGTCGAGTTGCTGCGGGGAAATGAAGCCCTTCTCCCTCAATTCTTTGGAACGTTCCGCATCGCGCTGCGCCGCTTCGGCCATGGCGCACACCTCGCGCGCGCGCATTTCCGACGTTTTCAACTGGTCTTGCGCCAATTGTTCCTGTGCGTGCATATCGGCATCCCACAGCTCCAGCAGAATCTGCCCGGCGACCACGCGCTGGCCTTTTTTCACGCGCATTTTCGAAATCTGCCCGCCAGCGGGGGCTGACAACTTGGCGCGGCGGCAGGCTTTGACCGTTCCCGCCCGCGTATTGCTGACCGCCGCCTCGACATTGCCGCGATCTACTTGTTTCAAGATAACTGCCAAAGGCTTGCTGCGCGTGAAATAGCCGAAGGCGCTCACCAGCGCAATAACGGCGAGCGCAACAACGGCAATTTTTTTATAACGGGCAGGCAGCTTGCTGAATTGCGGGAAAGTCATTGAGTCTCCTGACTGTTCGCTGCTGGGATGACATGAAGGATGGTGCCGATGATCTGAATCGAACAGACGACCTACGCGTTACGAGTGCGTTGCTCTACCAACTGAGCTACATCGGCATTTCGGGGCAGATTATAAGCGCTTTGGCCATGCAGCGGCAACGGCCTGACCGCACTCCCTGATATTTTTACGCATGCGTTCACGCTTTGGCATGGCAGCGCAATGCCCATTCGCTGTGTTCGCGCACCAGCGCGGACGGGTGCTGCGCGCGGCTCTGCAAAGCCGTCATGACGTCCGCGCTGGCGGGGGCATTTCCCAATGCCACGGCGATGTTGCGCAGCCATTGTTCGTGGCCGATGCGATGGATGGGACTGCCCGCCAGCCTGACATGAAAGGTCGCCTCATCCCATGCGAACAGTTCGGCGAGTGCGACATCGTCCAGACCGTGGCGCACGGCAAAATCCGGCTCGACGGTTTTTTGCGCAAAGCGGTTCCACGGGCAGGCCAGTTGGCAATCATCGCAGCCGTAGATGCGGTTGCCGATGAGCGGGCGCAACTCGACCGGGATACTGCCTTTAAGCTCGATGGTGAGGTAGGAAATGCAGCGCCGCGCATTGAGTTGATACGGCGCGGTGATGGCCTGCGTGGGACAGATGCTGATGCAGGCACTACAGCTGCCGCAGTGGTTGCCTTGCGGCGGCGCATCCACCGGCAGCGGCAAGTCGATGAATATTTCGCCGAGGAAGAACCACGAGCCATGTTCGCGCGACAACAGCAGCGTGTGCTTGCCGCGCCAGCCCAGATGCGCCTTCTGCGCCAGCTCCACTTCCAGCACGGGCGCGCTGTCGGTGAACACGCGGCATTGGCATTCGACCTCCGCGCGGATCTGCTGCGCCAGTTTTTCCAGACGATTGCGCAGCACCTTGTGGTAGTCGCGCCCCAGCGCATAGCGCGAAATAAAGGCGCGGCTGCCGTCGGCCAACACTTCGTGCGTATCCTTGACCTGCTGCGGGTAGTAGTTCATGCGCACGGAAATCACGCGCAGCGTGCCCGGCACCAGTTCCGCCGGACGCGCACGTTTGACGCCATGTTTTGCCATATAATCCATCGCGCCGTGATGGCCGTCCGCCAGCCATTGCAGCAGATGCGCTTCGGCCGCATCGAGCTGTGTGTCGCCGATGCCCACGGCCTGAAAGCCGAGTGCTTGCCCCCACGCTTTGATGCGTGCGGCGAGTGAGTTGTAGTCCAATTGGGGTGTTCCGTTTTGCATAGACCGAATCATAGCCGAATCAGCCTGCCCGACGAGGCCGCCACGACAAGCTTCGCGGCGCGACTGGCGCCCGCGCTGCTCGCAGGCATGGTAATTTACCTGCGCGGCGACCTTGGCGCGGGCAAGACGACGCTGGTACGCGGCCTGCTACGCGCGCTGGGCTATGAGGGGCGCGTTAAAAGCCCGACTTACACCCTGATTGAGCAGTACGATCTGGCCGGGTTAAACTTGCGCCACTTCGACTTGTACCGCTTTCGCGATGCCGAAGAATGGGAAGCGGCGGGATTCCGCGACGAATTCAATGGAGATAATGTTTGTTTGGTGGAATGGCCGGAGCAAGCCGCCGAATTGCTGCCGCTTGCCGATCTGGAGATCGTTTTTAATATTTTGCCCGATGGCCGCACCCTCGACTTATATGCCCACACTGCTACAGGTAAACAATGTTTAGCCGCGTTACTCAACTGATTTTTGCCGCCCTCCTTCTGTGGCTGCCGGATGCGCTGGCGGACATCGCGATCAGTTCCGCGCGCGTATGGCCGGCACAGGACTACACGCGCCTGACCATAGAGTCCAAACAAGCCATACGCTACAACCTGCTCACGCTCAAAAATCCCGAACGTCTGGTGATCGACCTCGATGAGGTGGAAATTACGCCCACTTTAAATGAACTGGCCGGAAAGATCGGCAACGACGATCCGTATATCAAGAGCGTGCGCATCGCGCGCTTCAAACCCGGCGTGGTGCGCATGGTGCTCGACCTCAAGACCGAGGCAAAGCCGCAGCTGTTCAACCTCAAGCCCGTTGCGGAATACGGCCACCGTCTGGTGCTGGATGTTTATCCCGCCGTCGCGATCGACCCGCTGATGGCGCTGGCGCAACAATCCGAAAAAAGAATCGCGCCGGTTGCGCCGGAAAAGCAGGTGGCAATAGCCGCATCCGCTGTTGCAGCCTCGGCGCCGGCAATTGCCGAGCCGAAACTTCAGGCCGCAACGGTTATTGCTATACCAGCACAGAAGAACGAAAAGGCCGCAGCGCGCGCAGAACTCAGCACGCGCATTTTGATCGTCGCGGTGGATGCCGGGCACGGCGGCGAAGACCCGGGCGCGCATGGCCGCCGGGGCACGCACGAGAAAAACGTCACGCTTGCCATCGCGCGCAAGCTGAAAGAGCAGATCGACAACACGCCGGGGATGCGCGCCATCCTGATCCGCGACGGCGATTACTTCATCCCGCTGGGCGGACGCGTGGAAAAAGCGCGCAACGCGCACGCCGACCTGTTCGTCTCCATCCATGCCGACGCCTTCGTCAAATCCAATGCGCGCGGCTCGTCGGTGTTTGCCTTGTCCGAACGCGGCGCGACCAGCGCCTCCGCGCGCTGGCTGGCCAAGAAAGAAAACGAAGCCGACCTGATCGGCGGCGTGAACCTCGCGATCAAGGATCCCTACCTCGCGCGCACCCTGCTCGATCTGTCGCAGACGGCCACCATCAACGACAGCATGAAAGTCGCCAAACACGTGCTCAAAGAACTCGGCGGCATCAACACGCTGCACCGGGGCTTTGTCGAACAGGCCGGTTTCGCCGTACTGAAGTCGCCCGACATTCCGTCGATACTGGTGGAAACGGCATTTATCAGCAATCCGGTCGAAGAACAACGCCTGACCGACGATGATTACCGCGAAAAATTGGCCGGTGCGATACTGGTCGGCATCAAGCGCTACTTCGCACAGAACCCAGCGCTGTCCAAGCCGCGTCTGGCGCAGAACAACTAAACGCCTGCCCCTGCGGCAATTTGCCGCACCCGTGACACACCCTCGCGCCCTACAATTCCGCCACCATTTAAGGGAGGATAAAAATAATGTGTCGCCATCACCTGCATTTCGCCGCCATTGCTCTCGGCATTCTGTCTGCTTCCAGCGCCCATGCGAGTTGCGGCAGCACCGCGTGTTCGATCAACACCAACTGGGATGAGCACAGCGTCGGCAAGCCAGGCTGGAGCCTCGATCTGCGCTACAGCTACAGCAATGCCGACCAGCTCCGCTCCGGCAGTTCGAAGATCGCCGCCGACACCACCTTTGCCGGCGAAGTCGAGAATCTGCGCACCCTCAACAAGATCGTCACCGCGGGCATCGACTACACGCACGACGCGCACTGGGGCTTGGCCTTGAGCATCCCCTACATCGCGCGCGACCACAGCCACAACCTCGGCCCCTATACCGGCGCCACGCCGGCAGGCAGTGAAAGTTTCACCGCCAACGCGCTGGGCGACATCAAGCTCGTCGGGCGTTATCGCTGGGCGCTGAATGACACGGATCACGCCGGCATGGGCATCAAGTTCGGCCTGAAGCTGAACACCGGACGGCAGGATTTCCAGATGGTGGACAATCTCGGCGCCTCCAAGCTGCCCGGCGAAGTCACTCTGCAACCGGGCAACGGCAGCACCGACCTCATCGCGGGCGTGTTCTGGCAACTGGCAAATCCGGGCAGCGCGCTGAGCTGGTTTGCGCAAGGTATGGCGCAAAGCGCGCTCAAAAACAAAACCGAATTCAAGCCCGGCAACCAGTTCAATCTCGATGCGGGCGCGCGTTATGCCGTCAACAATAGCCTGAGCGGCCTGCTGCAACTGAACGCGCAATGGAACGATGCCGATTCGGGTAGCAGCGCCGCGCTGACTGCCTCCGGCGCACCGAGCAGCGGCGGCAAGAGTTACGCGCTGACCCCCGGTTTGAGTTATGCCATCGTACCCGGCACTAATGTATACGGTCTGGTACAAGTACTGCTGTACCAGTATGTGAACGGCGAGCAACTCACCGCCGGCAACTCGGCTACGCTTGGAATCAATCACCGCTTCTGATCCGGTGTTCTGAAAGTAAAACGGCGCTCCGAAGAGCGCCGTTTTTTGCCGCCAGCTATCTGCTCAATAAGTCACCAGCGGTGTTTGCTTGAAGCAAGTCGGCTTGGCCAGTTGGTTCAAAATAAAATCCGCCACATCCGCGCGCGAAATTTTGCCTGCGGTCACGCCGTTCATATCGGTCAGCACGCGGTATTGCCCCGTGCGCACGCCGTTGGTCAGCATGCCGGGACGCACGATCATCCAGTCGGCATTGCTGGCTTTGATGATGGCTTCTTCGCGGTCTTTGTCGTTATAGATTTCCTTCAGCAGCAAAGGCTGCAACAGCTTGTCGTAGAAAAAGCCGCCGTGGCCGCGACTGTCGCCCGCGCCGATGCCCGTCACCGCAACGAATTTCACGTCCGGCGTCTTTTGCAATGCCGCCAGAACATGGCGCGCGCCCTGCGAAAAAGTGTCTATCGGTTTGCGCGAGGGCGGCACGCCGATACTGGTGCACACCGCATCCTGTCCGCTCAATGCTGCTTCAATGGATGCCTGATTACGTACATCGCCCTTAACAACGCGCAGCTTGGGATGCGTGAGCGTCATCTTGCTCGGGTTGCGCATGAGTGCAGTCACTTCATGACCGCGCTCCAATGCTTGCTGGGTCAAGGCCAGTCCGATACCGCTTGCCGCGCCGATTACTGTGATCTTCATTTGTTTTCCTTTTCTGTTTTAACCTAGAAACCGTAGTTGAACGGAGTGTAGTGCGCGTTCATCGCGGTGTAGGGCAAGGCGCGACGACGAGGAATGGTTGTTCCATTCCGAGGAGGAGCAACGCCGCCATGCGCCGCGAGGAACGTGCAATACGCTTCGTAGCGACTCACCCAGCGGGGGAGCGTGGATAAATAACGAAATTCTTTTCTGTTCATTTGCTTGCGGCCTATATGGAGCGGTCAACTGCGGTTTTTAGGTTAAGCCCGTGCCGGGATTGCGCCCAACTGCTGCATCAACCCTGATGAATTGGTCGTTTGCCATTCGGCGGTCACTTTGCCATTCTTGACCTCGCGCATGAATTGCCCAGTGGCATGGACGCGCTTGCCGGTGGCTGGGATGCCGAAGAATGCGCCGGAGTGCGTCATATCGTTGGTGTAATCCACCGCCACCATGTCGCCCTCGGCCACGACGCGCAAAAATTTCATGTCCATCTGCGTCATCGCCGCGCACAGCATGTTGCGCATGAAGCCGACGTATTGCGCCTTGTTGAGCGCGGGCTTGTCGTCGCCGATATACACAAAATCGTCGGCCAGTAACGCATCGACCTTGTCCCACTCGCCGTTCATGATTGCGCGGGATAAATCCAGTGCGACCTGTTTGCTCTGCTCACTCATGCGCTACCCTCCGTCGTGATCGTTTGTGCAAAATGCGGGCGCATGGTATCAATTCGCTCTCGCGCAAACCAGAACGCACCAAATAGTGAGTGCCTCACCAAACCGAAAGCGACCCGATGAAAACCGACGTACACCCGAAAACCATCAGCGACTGCCCCGAACAACTCCCGCCTTACGCCATCGCGGAGCGGCGCTATTACTGCCCCGTACAACTCACAGTCGAGGCGCTGTCGGGCAAGTGGAAACCGATGATCGTGTGGCACCTCGTACTGCACGAAAAAATGCGCTACAGCGAGATGAAAAAAGCATTGCGCACGGTGACGCACAAGATGCTCGCGCAATCGTTGCGCGAACTGGAAGCGGATGGACTGGTTGACCGCACGGTACATGAGGTCGTGCCGCCCAAGGTGGAATATGCGCTGTCGGAAAAAGGCCGGACGCTGCGCGGCATTTTTATGGCGATGCGCGACTTCGGCGAGACCTACAAAGCCAATTGAGCGTCAGGCGGGAAACACCCCTGTCGAAAGGTAACGGTCGCCGCGGTCGCACACGATGAACACGATGGTAGCGTTTTGCACTTGCTGCGAGATACGCAGTGCAATGCCCAATGCGCCGCCGGATGAGATGCCGCAAAAGATGCCCTCTTCTCTGGCCAAACGCCGCGTCATTTCTTCGGCATCCTGTTGCCCGACATACTCGATGCGATCCACATTGTTCGGACTGTAGATTTTCGGCAGATACGCTTCCGACCATTTGCGTATGCCGGGGATTTGCGCGCCTTCTTCCGGTTGCGCGCCGACAACCTGAATGGCC
>JBBIJL010000099.1:0-7948 GCA_037446005.1 Gallionellaceae bacterium
ATTGATCGCGTTGCCCATGCGCGCTTCCTGGAACATGGAAGTGACGGCAGCTTTGCTTTTTTCCTGCAACTTGCGCGCGCGCGTCACTTCTTCCTGCACCGAGACGCGGGCTTCGATTTTGACCTCGCTCGTGGCGGCCTTGAGCAATTCCTGTTCGATTTTTTGTTTTTGTTCTTCGGCGGTGATGACCGCCACGCCGCCTTCTACATCCAGCCCCTTGTCCGTATTGATCCAGACTTCCTGCAGGCCGCAGGTTTGCAGGGTGTGCAAATCTTTGGGATCGGACAGGTCGAACGACTTTTTCCAGAACGGGTGATCCATCCAGCTACCGCAGAGCTCCTGGATGTACATACCGAGGCGGACATCGCGCACATGGATTTTTTTCAGCATATCGACTTTGGATTAAGGCGGATGAGCGCCGATTATACCCAGTGCCGGCGCATTCAACCAAAGCGGATTTTCATCGCCAATACCGCTCCCGCCAGACACCCGGTGATGCTGTTGGCGATGATGATCGGCCACGAACCGAGCAGGATGCCGTACACCAGCCACAGCCCCACGCCGCAAGTGAACGCAATGTACATGCCGAGGGAAATGTCCTTGGTGTGTTTGGTGCGCCAGATTTGCCAGACTTGCGGGATAAATGCCGTGGTGGTCAGTACCGCGGCCGCGCTGCCGATGAGTTCAGCGGCCTGCATCAGTGCGCCTCGTGATGATCGGGATCGGCCCAGAGCTGGTGCGCGTCGAGCAGCAGGCGGTAACGCGACTCATTCGCGTCCAGGCGCGCGAGGTTTTCGGATAACGACGCTTCCAGCGCCTGGCGGCGCGCGACCAGCGTTTCGCCGAGGCTGCTTTCGCCCAGGCCGTAGGCGCGCGCGGCCAGTTCCGCGTTCTGGCGCAACGCGACCGCCGCATCGCGTACCTGCTGCCAAATCTGGTAGGCGTTCACGGCTTGCGTGTAAGCGGTGTAGATGTCGCCGTCGAGGCGGATGCGCAATGCCTGTTCGCGGTCAGAAGCCATCTGTGCCTCGTGTGCGGCATTGTCGGCGCCGGCGGAGCGCAGGCCGGAGGATAGCGGGATCGACACGTAGATGCCGCCGATCTTCTGGTTGCCGCTCAATTGCGAGGAGTAGCGCACGCCGACGGTCGGATCGGGCAGGCGGTCGGCGCGTGCGCGCTCCGCCATTTTTTCCAGAATGCGCGACTCCGCCTGCACCCAGCCGAGCTCATGGTTGTGGTCGAGGATAATCTGGCGCCAGTAGGCGAGATCGTGCGGGATCGGCTGCGGCTCCAGCGTGGGAATGGACTGCGGCAATTTGATCGCGACAAACTGGCGCGCCAGATCGCTGGCGGCCAGCTCGGCGCGCAGTTGCGCCTGATGCAGGGCGACACCGGCCATGGCCGAGGCCGCATTCACCTGATTCAACTCCATGCGCGGCGCGTCGCCTGCCTTGATGCGTTTTTCGGTGAGCATGGCCTGTTGTCCCAGAATGTCCACCTGCTGTTGCCATTGCGCGACTTGCGCGTGTTCGCGCTGCCAGTTGAACCAGAGGCGCAGCAGGGTGCGCGAAGCTTCATGGCGCGCGTCGCCCAAGGCGTTTTCGCCGCGCACGACCCCGGCCGCGCCGATCTCGCTGTCGAGCATCATCTTGTTGGGCAGGCGCAACGGCCGTTCCAGCGCGATTTCCCAATCGCGATAGCTTTCCGCCGGGACGACGAAATCGTCTTTGGCGATACTGCCGCGCAGGGTGTACTCGTATTCGCCGGTGTCGCGCTTGCGTCGGTTGACTTGGTCGATCTGCAACCTGCTTGCCGCGTTGAGCACGTTGAGATGCCGGTCGAGCGCGCTGTCCACTTGCTCGTGCGGCGGCAGGTCGGCCTGCGCGGCGGATTCGGCCAGCGCGGGCAGCGGCAGCAGGCAAAGCATGCCCAATAAAAATTTGTGCGCGCGCCTCATCCCAGCCTCCCGAATTCGATGACCGGGGTAATCCAGTAGGCGATTTCCGGATTGGCTTCCTCGTGTTTCAGGTGGGCGATCAGCAGTTGGGCATCCGCGTCGTTCATTACGGTGACGATCTGCACGCGCTGCGAACGGCCGCGCACCTGTTCCAGCATGCTGGGCAGGATTTCTTTCTGGCTGCCGCCCTCGATGCGCGTGAGCGAGAAGCCGCGCACCCAGTCCGGGTGTTCCAGCAAATGATCGACCAAGCGCTCTTCCAGCGACTTGTGGCAGACCAGCGTCAAACAGCAATTCATTTCTTTCATGATTGAACCTTGGCTTTCTCCAGACCGAAACGGCGGTACAGGATGGGGAGCATGATGAGCGTCAACGCGGTGGAGCTGATGAGCCCGCCGGTGACGACGATGGCCAGCGGCTTCTGGATTTCAGAGCCGGGGCCAGTGGCGAACAGCACGGGCAGCAGGCCGAACGCGGTGATGCTGGCGGTCATCAACACCGGGCGCAGACGGCGCTTGGCGCCTTCGAACACGACCTGATTAATGTCCATGCCTTCGGCGTGCAGCTGGTTGAAATAGGACACCATCACCACCCCGTTCAACACCGCGATACCCAGCAGGGCGATGAAGCCGACCGAGGCCGGCACCGACAGATACGCGCCGCTGAGCCACAGCGCGAACACGCCGCCGATGAGGGCGAACGGGATGTTGGTGAGCACCAGAGCCGCTTGGCGCACCGAGCCGAAGGTGGCGAACAGCAGCATGAAGATCAAGCCGAGCACGACCGGAATAACGATCGCCAGCCGCGCGGCGGCGCGCTGCTGGTTCTCGAACTGCCCGCCCCAGGTGAGGCGATAGCCTTCGGGCAGCTTGATCTGCGCGGCGACGGCGGCCTTGGCTTCATTGACGAAACCGACCAGATCGCGGTCGCGCACGTTGGCGCGGATGGTCACCACGCGCTGGCCGTTTTCGCGGTCCACTTTAACCGGGCCGTCGGCGCGCTCCAGTTTGGCCACCACCGACAGCGGGATGGCTTGGCCGTTGGGCAGCGGCAGGGTGAGCGCGGCGAACAGCGCGGGCGATTGCTGGATGTCCAGCTGGCCGCGCATGATGATCGGCGTGCGCCGGGTACCCTCGAGCACCGTGCCCAGCGACAGCCCTTCGAGCTGGCTGCGCAACGCGGTGGTGATGTCGTCCACGTTCAGCCCCAAGCGACCAGCGGCCAGCCGGTCGACGATGACGCGGTAATACTGCACGCCGCTGTTTTTTACCGTGAACACATCCTCGCTGCCCTTGATGCCTTCCAGCACTTTAACCATCTGTTCCGCGCTCTGGTTGAGCGTGTTCAGGTCGCTGCCGAAAAGCTTGATGGCGATGTCGCCGCGCGAGCCGGTGAGCATTTCCGAAACGCGCATGGCGATGGGCTGGGTGAAGCTGTAGTCGATGCCCGGAAACTCTTCCATCACGACGCGGATGTGGTCCATGATCGCGGTCTTGTCCCGGTTACGCCATTCCTTCTGCGGCTTGAGGATGAGGAAGTTGTCGGTCTCGTTAAACCCCATCGGGTCCATGCCCAGCTCGTCCGAGCCCGCGCGCGAAACCATGCCTTTGACTTCGGGCACTTTGGCCAGAATGGCCGCCTGGATACGCTTGTCCATTTCGGCGGTCTGCGCGAGGCTGATCGACGGCAGCTTGGTCACCTGCATGATGATGTCGCCTTCGTCCATCTCCGGCATGAACGTCTTGCCCAGCAGGGTATACACGCCGCCGGTGACGAGCAGCATAACCAGCGCGCCGGCGATGACCGCGCGCTCTTTGTGCAGCGCGCGTTGCAGCAGGGGGGCGTAGATAGCCATTGCCTTGCGCACCAGCCAGGGCTCGCTGTGTCCGGCTTCTTTTAACAGAAACGACGCCAGCATCGGCACGAAGGTCAGCGACAGCAGCAGCGAGCCGGCCAGCGCGAACACAATGGTCAGCGCCACCGGAATGAACAGCTTGCCTTCCAGTCCTTGCAGCGTCATCAGCGGCAGGAACACGATGATGATGATGGCGACCCCCGCCGCTACCGGGGTAATCACTTCTTTGACCGCGCGGTAGATGATGTGCAGGTGGGGGATGTGTTCGCGTTTGTGCGCGAGATGGCTGATGATGTTTTCCACGATCACCACCGCCGCATCCACCAGCATGCCGATGGCGATGGCCAGCCCGCCCAGCGACATGAGGTTGGCGGACATGCCGAACTTTTGCATGAGAATAAAAGTGATGAGCACGGCCAGCGGCAGGGTCAGGGCGACCACCAGCGCCGCGCGCAGGTTGCCGAGGAACAGCACCAGCAGGATCACCACCAGCACGATGGCTTCGGTGAGCGCTTTGGAAACCGTGCCCACGGCGCGTTCGACCAGACTGCCGCGATTGTAGAACACCTTGGTGCTGATGCCCTTGGGCAGCATGGGCGCAAGCTCGTCCAGTTTGGCCTGCACTCCGGCTACCACCATTTGCGCATTGGCGCCGCGCAGACCGAGCACCAGCCCTTCCACGGCTTCGTCCTTGCCGTCCTTGGTGACCGTGCCGTAGCGGGTCATGCTGCCGATGCGCACTTCGGCCACATCGCTCACGCGTATCGGATTGCCCTGCGGGCTGGTCACCACGATGTTGCGCACGTCCTGCAAGCTCTTGATGCTGCCTTCGGAGCGTACCAGCAGAGTTTCGTCGCCGTCGTTAATCCTGCCCGCGCCGTCGTTGCGGTTGTTCGCCTCGATCGCCTGTTTCAATTCGGCAAAGGAAATGCCGTGTGCTGCCAGCGCATTGTGGTCGGGCACGATCTCGAAACTGCGCACCAGACCGCCCAGCGAATTGATGTCGGCCACGCCGGGCAGCGTGCGCAAGGCGGGGCGGATGATCCAGTCCAGCGCGCTGCGGCGATCTTCCAGCGAGATGCCTTCGCCTTCCACGGTGAACATGAACATCTCGCCCAGCGGCGTGGTGATCGGCGCGAGTCCGCCGGACACGTCGGCGGGCAGGTCGGCCATGGCATTGTTCAGGCGTTCGGTGACCTGCTGGCGCGCCCAGTACAGATCGGTGCCGTCGTTGAAGTCGATGGTGATGTCGGCGATGGCATATTTGGAAATGGAGCGCAGCACGCGCTGGTTGGGGACACCGAGCATTTGCAACTCGATGGGCGCGACGATGCGCGTCTCGACTTCTTCCGGCGTCATGCCCGGCGCTTTCATGATGATTTCCACCTGGGTGGACGAGACATCGGGGAAGGCATCAATCGGCAGTTCGCGGTAAGCGGAGATGCCCGCGCCGATAATCAATAGCGTGAGCGAGGCAGCCAGCATGCGCTGGGTGAGCGCGAATTCGACCAGTTTGGTAAGCATTATTCGCCCCCGCCAATACCCATCAGGGACGATTTCAGTGCGGAAACGCCGCGCATAGCGATGAGTTCATCTCCTTTGAGCGTGCCGCTCACCACGCTGCTTTGCGCGCCTTCATGCACGACGGTGACTGTTTCGGCGTGGAAACCGCCGGGGGTTTTGACGAAAATCACGGTGCGTTTGTTCAGGCGCGCCAGACTGGCGTTCGGGAGATTCCACTGCGCTCCTGTGCTGCTTTGCGTGGAGATGGTGGCTTCGACGAATTGGCCGGGACGCAGATTGGAGGCGCCGTCATTGATGAGCGCGCGCACCAGAATAGTCTGGTTGCTGCCGCTCAAACTGCGCCCGATGGCGGTGAGCTTGCCCTTGGCGTTGAACGCGGGAATCGTGACCGTGGCGCCGACCTTCAGGTTTTGCACGCTCGCCAGCGGGAGTTGGATTTCCAGTGCGAGCGGTTCCAGTTTGGCGACTTTGAACAGCGGGATTGCCGCATCCAGACGCTGTCCTGCGCTGGCGGTTTTTTCCAGAATGACGCCTTCGATCGGCGAGGAGATGGAGAGCACGCTGCCCAGAATGTTGCCCGACAGCAGCTGGCTGACCGCGCTGTCGGACATGCCGGAGAGTTTGAGCGCCTGCTTGCGTTCCGCCATGGCGGCGTTGGCTTCGCGTTGCTGGCTTTGCGTGGCGCGCAAACGGCTTTCCGAGATGATCCCGTCTTTCCACAGCTGCTCGTCCCGTGCCAGATTTTCTCTGGCGAGTTGCGACTGGGTCGAGGCCTGCAACAAGCTGCGCTGTGCTTCGGCGAGGGCAGGGCTTTGCAGCGTGGCCAATACCTGTCCTTTTTTGACCGTATCGCCGACGCCGACCAGAATTTGTTCCACCATCGCGGGGAGCGGTGTGCTGACGGTGAATAACTGGTTGCCCGGTATGACCACTTGCGCCGGCATGCCGGCCAGTTCGCCCTGTTGTTTGGGCGGGAGCGGGGCTGCTGCAATGCCTAGTGTTTGTATCTGGTTCGCGCTCAGCGTTAAGTCGTCGGCCGCGAAGGATGGCAGCGGCAGGCTCAGTGCCGCCAAGAGATATAAACGGGTTGCTTTCATGCAATATTCTCCAGAGATTGCGCATTGCGCGATCTGTAAGGTTTGAAACGGGAGCCAGCGGGAGCCGGCGAGCAGGCTAGGTTAACCTAAAGTGGGCGGGGCTTGGGAGAGGGATTTGCTGTAAGGGGTAAAAAATAAAATCCGCGTTGCCGACAGGGAATTAAATTCGGCGACGGCGGCAGGGGGCACGTCGAGAGTGGCGCGAAAAATTGGTTGCGGCAGTGCAGCTTGCTCGTTTCGGGGGAGCTTATGCGCAAGGCCGATGGCGGCCGATTCGCTTGCTTCCATCACGCAATCCGTCAGCGCTAATTGCTCGTCTGCCGGGGATTGCAACGAAAAAGCAGGGGGAATCAGTCCGGAATTTTGCCCGTCAACATGCGCATGCACGAGCGGAGCCACGCACTGCAACAGTGCGAAGACCAGAACCAGCAAGGCATGTAACGGACGTTTCAGCATAATGGGGGAGATTCTGTTGCGTACTTTGTGTTTATGGGCGGGCATCGGACAGCGGGAGGCGGGTAGAGTTCCGCGACTTGCGTAATTAAAGATCAATCTTCCTCGTCGATATGTTTTTCTCTGGGCGGATTGCCGTCGTAGACCAGATTCTGCCGCCGCGCGAGATAAAAATCGCGAATGAAAGCGTAGCGGTCGGAGACATCTTCGAGCGTTTTTTCGCGGTCAAGCAGCAGCACGCGCGTGTTGACTTGGTCGGTGGCAAATAGGCCGTAACTGGTCGGTTTGTCCTTGATGTTGGAGATGACGCCCGTGACGGTATCCCCGCACAGTCCCACACCGTCGCGTACCGAGCTGGGGCCGAAGAACGGCAACATCACATAAGGGCCGCTGCCGATACCCCAGTAGCCCAAAGTTTGGCCGAAGTCCTCATTGTGTTTTTCCAGTTGATCGGTCACGTTCAACAGGCCGAATATCCCGAACGTGGAATTGAACAGCACCCGGCTGCCGTCGGAGATCGCCAGTTTGAATTTCAGTTGCAGCACGTCATTCAGTGTGACCGTCACGTCGTCCAGATTGGAGAGAAAATTGTTCACCAGAATTCTGCCGGGTTCGGGCATCGCCGCTTTATAGCCCAGTGCCACCGGCTTAAGCACGGCTTTGTCGAGCGCCTCATTGAAGTTGTAAACGCTGCGGTTGGCCGCTTCGAAAGGGTCTTTGGGATTGCTGTTCGGGATTGACGCGCAGCCTGTGACGAGCAGCGCGCTACAAAGTAGAAAGAGGCGTTTCATTCCGGTTTGTATTTATGCGTGGCTGTCCGGACGCTGCGCGGGCGGAGTCAGGTCGGAGTTGAAGAAATGAAAACTGCCGTTTTTGCGATCGGCGAAATAGTGCTGCAAGGTGTATTTCACCGGACGGAACGCCAGGGTGTCCCACGGGATGTCCTGTTCTTCAAACAGCGCGACTTCCAGACTTTCCACTCCCGGCGAAAAATCCAGATCGAGCAGGCGCGCGCGGTACAGCAAATGCACCTGATTGATGTAGGGCAGGTTGTGCATGGAA
>JBBIJL010000100.1:0-7909 GCA_037446005.1 Gallionellaceae bacterium
CCAACAGGCCGACATCGGCCAGCACTTTCAGTTCGAGTTGCAGTTCGCGGCGTTCGCCTTCTTCGCCGGGCGTGCATTGGCGCGGCGTGCGGTTGGTGCTGGATTTGAAATGCAGGTTGCCCAAGCCGCCTTTGCCGCCTTGCGCCAGCAGCACTTTTTCGCCGTCGTGGGTCAGGTCGGCGATTTGCTCGCCGGTGTTGATGTCGGTGACGACCGTGCCGACCGGCATGCGCAGGATCACATCGTCGGCACCTTTGCCGTAGCAGTCCGCGCCGCGACCGGATTCGCCGTTTCTGGCGCGATGGTGGCGGGCAAAGCGGTAATCGACCAGTGTGTTGATATTGCGATCAGCTACGGCATAGACGCTACCGCCCCAGCCGCCGTCGCCGCCGTCCGGACCGCCCTTGGCGATGTATTTTTCACGACGAAAGCTGGCTGCGCCGTTGCCGCCGTCGCCTGCGATGACCTCAATTTTTGACTCGTCGATGAATTTCATGGGGGCTTTCTATGCTGCAAACAGTCGAGTTAATTCAACAGTCCGCTAAAACAAAAAGCCCTATCGGTCGATAGGGCTTGTCGTTGATTTTGGTACTTAAGCCGCGACGATGCTAACTGTCTTGCGCTTCATTGCACCCTTGACCGCGAACACAACTTTGCCGGTGATCTTGGCAAACAATGTGTGGTCTTTGCCCATGCCGACATTGTCGCCTGCGTGAACTTGTGTGCCGCGCTGGCGAATGATGATGCTGCCGGCACTGATCAATTCACCGCCGTAGCTTTTTACGCCGAGTCGCTTTGAGTGCGAGTCGCGGCCGTTACTGGTACTGCCGCCGCCTTTTTTCGATGCCATGTTATAGCTCCTTCAGAATTAAGCCGAGATACCGTCGATGCGGATCTCAGTGTAGTTTTGACGATGACCTTGATGCTTTTGATAGTGCTTACGACGGCGCATCTTGAAGATGCTGACCTTGTCGTGGCGGCCGTGGGAGACGATAGTCGCCTTGACGGAAGCGCCGCTCAACAGTGGCTTGCCGACAGATACCTTGTCGCCGTTGCCTACCATCAGCACTTGATCCAACACGATCGCGCCGCCGACATCACCGGCGACGGTCTCAATCTTTAGGGTCTCGCCCTGATTAACGCGATATTGCTTACCACCGGTTTTGATTACTGCGTACATAACGACCTCGCTTGAATGCGGTTTTACAGAGCCGCGCATTATACATATATCGACCTATCCGTCAAAATCCTTTTTTAGGCTTTTAACGTTTCATCGAATCGAAGAATTCGGCGTTGTTTTTGGTCGCCTTGACCTTGTCCAGCAGAAACTCCATTGCATCCAGCTCATCCATCGGATACAGCAGCTTGCGCAACACCCAGATGCGTTGCAGCAGATCCTGCTTGATGAGCAGCTCTTCTTTGCGCGTACCGGAACGGTTGACGTTGATGGCGGGGTAGATGCGCTTCTCGGCCATGCGGCGATCCAGATGGATTTCCATATTGCCGGTGCCCTTGAATTCTTCGTAGATCACATCGTCCATGCGCGAGCCGGTATCCACCAGCGCAGTGGCGATGATGGTGAGCGAGCCGCCTTCTTCGATGTTGCGCGCGGCACCGAAGAAGCGCTTGGGGCGTTGCAGCGCGTTGGCATCCACTCCGCCGGTCAATACTTTGCCGGAGGAGGGGATCACGGTGTTGTAGGCGCGCGCCAAACGGGTGATGGAGTCCAGCAGGATGATGACATCCTTCTTGTGCTCGACCAGACGCTTGGCTTTTTCCAGCACCATTTCGGCGACTTGCACGTGGCGCGTTGCCGGTTCGTCGAAGGTGGAGGCCACCACTTCGCCGCGCACGGTGCGGCTCATTTCGGTCACTTCTTCGGGGCGCTCGTCGATCAGCAACACGATCAGGGTTGCGTCCGGATTGTTGGACGCGATGGAGTGGGCGATGTGTTGCAACATCACTGTTTTGCCCGATTTCGGCGAAGCGACCAGCAGGCCGCGCTGCCCTTTACCGATTGGCGCGACGATGTCGATGATACGACCCGTGATGTTTTCCTCGGCGCGGATGTCGCGCTCCAGTGTGATCTGTTTGGTCGGGAACAGCGGCGTCAGGTTTTCAAACAGGATTTTGTTCTTGGCGTTTTCGGGTGCATCGCCGTTGACCTTGTCCACTTTGACCAGCGCGACATAACGCTCGCCTTCTTTGGGGGTGCGAATCTCACCTTCGATTGAATCTCCTGTGTGCAGATTAAATCTGCGCACTTGGCTGGGGCTGACGTAGATATCATCCGGGCCGGCCAAGTAGGAAGTATCCGGCGATCTCAGGAAACCGAAGCCATCCGGCAGCACTTCCAAGGTACCTTCACCGAAAATGCTTTCGCCTTTTTTCGCCTGATTCTTCAGCAGAGCAAAGATCAAGTCTTGCTTGCGCATGCGGTTGGCATTGTCGATTTGATTGGCGGTGGCCATTTCCACCAGTTCGGTGATGTGTTTGGTCTTGAGGTCGGATAAATGCATATGGATGGGATGTGCGGAGGTTAAGAGGAATTGCAGGAAAGGTAACGGTTAAGCGGGAAGACCCCGCGCGACTAGCTGTCTTGAGTGTTGTTTATGATTTTTATATGAGGCAGGGAACGAAACAGGACAGTTGCAGGCGCGAGGTTAAATGGTTCAGATGTGGCTGTCAATAAATGCGGTGAGCTGGGATTTTGACAATGCGCCGACTTTGGTGGCTTCAATGTTGCCGTTTTTGAACAGCATCAGTGTCGGGATGCCGCGCACGCCGTATTTTTGCGGTGTCTGCTGGTTTTCGTCCACGTTGATTTTGGCGACGTTGATACGTCCGGCGTATTCCTTGGCGACTTCTTCCAAAATCGGGGCAATCATACGGCAGGGGCCGCACCATTCAGCCCAATAATCGACCAGTGTGGGCAACGGGGCTTGCAGCACCTCGGCGGAAAAAGTGTCGTCGGTGACATAACGGATGTGTTCGCTCATGTTGAATCTCGCTTTTATTTAGAAATCAGAAAAATGCTGCTGCGGAGTAATTGGAGATGATGTGATAAAACTCAGGACGCATCCTAACGAAAAAAAGCTTCACTGTGAAGGAGAAATGTAACACTTTGTTTGTGCGTTAAATATGCGGCTAAAAATGCCAAATAAGTAGTTTGGAACGGTGCAAATCGTCGATCTGAATCGTCTGCTGGGGCAATTGATCTGGAACATTGAATGTGCTGCTAATGAATATGCTGCCCGGGCGCATCTCCTTTTGTGCTTTGTGCCACAGTTGTTCCATGGGGACGGGCGAGAGGTAGGCGAATACCACATCGTACCGGGACAGGTCGCAATTCCACAGACTGCCCCAGCGTACCTCGCAATTTTTCTTTTGCTGCAAACGCAGCCAACTCCAAAAAAACGGGAGTGGCGCAGCTTCAACTCCGAAGTAACGGCCATCGGGGCGCACTGCGGATAGATGTGCGAGCACTCCGCCAAGGCCGGAGCCCAAGTCGATGAAACTGATCGGCTTGTCCGGTATTGCGGGAGGGAGCAAGTCGCCCAATGCGTGCCAAACTTTTTCGCTGGAAAGGTAAAGCGGGACTTGTGTGCGGAAAGTGCTCCAATACACGGCGAGCAGAATGAGAAAGGCGATGAGAAACCAGGATGGCGAAAGATCAAACGACAGCGTCCACACCAATGCCGGCAGGAACAATAGCTGGATGGGGATCCACCATTTGGCCAAGCCGGACAGGTGGCTTAACAGGGCTGCGATGAGTCCGCACAGGAATACCAGCGACATGGGCGTGACCGCGTAGTTTTGACTGTGCAAAACCAAGGCGATGGCCAACGCTGATAGTACGGCAAGCGCTTGCAATAGCAGCGCAACGACCGGAGGAGGAAGTCGGCGTAAAAAATCAGGCACGATATTCCATGACACGATAAAAGCCGTTCAATAAGGGAGTCTCAGCCATTGCTTGCAACGGCTTCCCTTGTTGCATCGCGTGCGCGGCGATTTGCTCGGACAGATTGCTGTGCCAGAAATCGCGCAGGAACGGCTCGATTCTTTCCTGAAAACTGCGCCAAGGAGAAAAACGGTGCAGCCAATGTATGCCGCGATTTTCGCCGTATTCGGCGATCAGCAAATGTCCTCCGGGTTTTAATACGCGTATCGCTTCGTTGAGAGTGCGTTCGCGCGCTGCCACAGGCAGTTCATGCAACAGGAAAAATATGATCACAGTATCGAAACTGTCGCTGGCATAAGCGAGCGACTCGGCATTCATGCGCGCCAGCTTCGCGGAACGCGATATGACCCGCAATTTGGCTGCGGCGGAGGAAAGTTGAATGCCGGCAACGTCCGTGACATGCAGCTCCCGCGTGTTTGCGGAGAGCGCCAGCGTGGGGGTGAGCGCACCGTAGGCGCAGGTAAGTTGCAGCGTGCGCGGGCTTTCCCGTGTTGCATAGCGGCGCATGACTTCGTTGAGAATGGCGCGATATTGGCCGAACAGAATCAGGTTGATGACGAGGTGGTGGTCGAAGAACCACACGCCGCGCGGCGACAGATAGGCCCACCAGTAATTGCGCGCCAGATATTCCGGAATACCATCAAGATAACGGCGCCAAAAGCTGAAGGCCATCAGCGTTGCAATCCGGCGGCGACTTCTTCGCGCGTTGCGTGGCCGAGCAAGTGTTCGACCAGAGTCAAGGCGAAGTCCTGCGCGGTGCCGGGGCCGCGCGAGGTGATGAGCTTGCCGTCAACAACGACAGCGGCGTGTTGCTGTCGAACTTGCGCAAACGCATCCAGCGAACCGGGAAAGCTGGTGGCCTGTTTGCCGTCAAGCAACCCCGCTGTTGCCAATACGGAGGGGGCGGCGCAGATGGCGGCGACATATTTGCCCTGTGCGGACATGCGTTTCAGCAAAGCAAGGATGCGCGCATCGGCTTTGAGGTTGTTGGTGCCGGGTTGGCCACCGGGCAAGACTATCATGTCGAACTCCTGCTGCATTGCGGCATCCAGCGTGGTGTCTGCCAGCAGCATGACGCCTCGGCTCGCGCGCACTGGGTGTGCGTCGAGTCCGGCCGACACCACCTCGATTTTGGCGCGGCGCAGGATGTCGATCACTGTGACCGCTTCGATTTCTTCGCAGCCTTGGGCGAGCGGGACGAGGACTTTAGGCATGGTACGGATCAGAAATGGCCGACGAGCTGCACGCCGGTAAAGTCGGGGCCGAGCAGCGGGAGCAGGGCGACTTTATTGCTATGCAGTGTGCGGTTGTGGTTAACGATACTTTTGCCGACGAAGGTGCCGATAATGGCAGATGCGGTGACATCCGAAGCGAAGTGGGCATCGTGATACATGCGCGCGACCCCCACCAAGCCGGCAACGGAGTAGGCTGTATACGTCACCCAAGTCTCCTCGTAGCTGGAGGCGATTACTGCCGCGAGAGTGAAAGCTTCGGTTGTGTGGCCAGACGGGAAGGAGCTGTTGTTGTTGAGTCCGGTGTATCCCTGAAAGTCCTTGATGCCCTGGTTGTCGCGCGGGCGGCTGCGGCTGAGCGAAGTCTTGAGGGTTTGATTGATCGTGGCCGAGATCAGGCTTGCCGCGAACGCATCCTGTGCGACTTGCACCGACTTTTCATTGTCGCTTACCGCACCGACCAGATAGAACGTGCCGATCACTCCGACAGCGTAAGTCTGGCCGAAATTTTCCACAGTATTTAAGAATGAATCGCCCTTGGGTTGTTGGCGCATGAAGTCGCGCACCGGACGATCCGCGATGATCGCGGTGCCGGCCACGGCAAGCGTTGCCCAGCCCGCATTCTGCCAGTCTGAGGATTCCCAGCGCGTCGGGGCTGTAGCGATATATTTGAAATCGTCGCCGATGAGCGACGGAAAGCTGGTATTGGTTTCTGCGGCGAAGGACGTTTGAGTTGCAGCGAACGCCAGTATTGCTGCGCAGCAGAAGGGGAGCAGGCTTGATTTGGAGGTTGGTTTCATTCTTATTGCGCCATGCGGCTTAGTCGCGGAAGTTTTGATATTGCAAAGGAAAATCGGTGATGGTCTTTTTGACGAAAGCGATGGCGGCTTGCAGGTCGTCGCGGTTTTTGCCGGTGACGCGCACGGTGTCGCCCTGAATGCTGGCTTGCACTTTCATCTTGCTGTCTTTGATGTGCTTGACGATCTTTTTCGCCAGCTCGATCTCCACGCCCACTTTGACGGTGCAGGCGCGCTTGACTTTGTTGCCGCTGACCTTTTCGATCTTGTCGCTGATCTCCAGACACTTGATGTCCACACCGCGCTTGGCGAGTTTGCCGTTCAGAATTTCCTGCACCTGATCCATCTGGAATTCGTTGTCGGCGTGCACGGTGAGCACCAGCTCGGCTTGCTCGACGCGGGCATCGCTGCCCTTGAAGTCGAAGCGCGTGCTGACTTCCTTGTTGGTCTGCTCGACCGCATTTTTAACTTCGGTTTTTTCTACTTCTGAAACGATGTCGAAAGATGGCATGGAGTGCTCCCGTAAAATTATGTAGGTCGGGTTAGCGTTTTTGCGTAACCCGACATTGCGCACGTTGGGCTACGCGATGAAACCGCTAACCCAACCTACAGAACTTGTTTAGTTTAGCCACAACATGCCGCGTAGCGGCTTGTTGCGGTGGAGACTAACCTTTAGGTTAGTTGGAACCAAAACTGCAAACGTAATCGACCGCGCTCGCGCCGGTATGGATGTCGAAGCTGCTGTTCTCGGCCACTTTGAAGCTGCTGCCTGCGGCATAAGTCTTGAATGCTGATTCGCCTGCAATCTTGACCGAGCATTCGCCCGCGGTGATTTCCATCAGTTCCGGCGCGCCGACGTTGAAGGTGAGCTGGCTGTTGGGCAGCACTACGCCCACGGTTTTGCGCGAACCGTCGGGGAAAAACACCGAGTGCGATACGCACTTGCCGTCGAAGAATACGTTGGATTTTTTGCCGACGCTTACGTTGTCGAATTTGTCTGACATGCTGAGTTCCTTTTTGATTGCTTGTTGATTATTTGGGTTCGTTGGCTTTTACGCCTTTTTGGTAGTTCGCATAAACATACACGGGAATGTTGAGGTCGCCGATCTGTTTGGCGATCAGCGGTTGCACTTCATCCCAATCCAGACCGCCGACACCGCAGGCCAGACGCGGCAGCGCGAGGCTGCCGATTTTTTCCTTTTGCACCAAGGCACGCAGGGCATGCAGCGTATGGTTCACCTGGCTGAGGCTGGCGTGCCCCGGTTTGCTGCCGTGCGCGTAAGCCGCATCCTGCGTAAACAGATTCACGAGGTAGCGGCCATCGGCGCTCATCCATGTCCACAACTCGCCGGGCTTGGGATGCTGCGTCTGGCAGTAATGGCGAAAATCCTTGTACATCGCCGGCATGCGTTCGCGCAGTTGCAAGGCCAAGCCATGATGAAAATCATCGTTGGGCGCAACGCCTTGGGTAATCGCCTTGGCACCGCTTAATAGAATGTCACCGCTCAGTTCGTGAATCATCCGACACACCTCCTGCGAGTTGGCGGGCAGATGCCCGCAAGCCTCTTATTTGCGATTCTTCAAATTCGCCGCGATGCGCATGCGCAAGGCATTGAGCTTGATGAAACCCGCCGCATCTTTCTGGTCGTAAGCGCCTTTGTCGTCCTCGAAGGTGGCGATATTCGGGTCGAACAGCGAATCGGTCTTGGAGTCGCGCCCCACCACGATGACGTTGCCCTTGTACAGCTTCACGCGCACCCAACCGTTGACGGTCTTCTGGGTGTGGTCGATCAGTGTTTGCAGCGCGATGCGCTCCGGGCTCCACCAGTAGCCGTTGTAGATCATGCTGGCGTAGCGCGGCATCAGGTCGTCCTTCAGGTGCGCCACTTCGCGATCCAGCGTGATGGACTCGATGGCAC
>JBBIJL010000101.1:0-7889 GCA_037446005.1 Gallionellaceae bacterium
AAGGTCGGCGCCGCAACCGAAGTTGAAATGAAAGAGAAGAAGGCTCGCGTGGAAGACGCGCTGCACGCAACCCGCGCCGCCGTGGAAGAAGGCATTGTCCCCGGAGGCGGCGTTGCACTGCTGCGCGCCAAGGCTGCCGTGGCCAAGCTGAAGGGCGACAACCACGACCAGGACGCCGGTATCACCATCGTTCTGCGTGCGATGGAAGCACCGATGCGCGCAATTGCACAAAACGCCGGTGACGAGCCATCCGTAATCGTCAACAAGGTGCTGGAAGGCAAAGGCAGCTTCGGTTACAACGCTGCTAGCGGCGAATACGGCGACATGCTGGCGATGGGCGTGGTTGACCCGACCAAGGTTACCCGCACCGCACTGCAAAACGCATCTTCCATCGCCGGCCTGATGCTGACGACCGCATGTATGGTTGCCGAATTGCCTGAAGACAAGCCTGCTGCCGGCGGTATGGGCGGCGGCGACATGGGTGGCATGGGTGGTATGGGCGGCATGATGTAATTAAACGCAGGCGGGTTCGCCCGCCATAGTTTAATGCTGCACAAAAAGAACCCCGCGTAAGTGGGGTTCTTTTTTATTCTAAATATCCCTGTTTGCTTAAACGGTGATAGTCGCTATAATGCGCGCCTTCGTAAAGATGGCTCGGTAGCTCAGTCGGTAGAGCAGAGGATTGAAAATCCTTGTGTCGGTGGTTCGATTCCGCCCCGAGCCACCAGTATTACTAAGGCTTGCAGTGATGCAGGCCTTTTTAGTTTCCCGCATGGGCTGTTCTATGTAGGGAAGGTGTGGGATTTTCTGGATACGCAGCATCCCACCTAAATGGTTTTTGGAGTGGTAGTTCAGTTGGTTAGAATACCGGCCTGTCACGCCGGGGGTCGCGGGTTCGAGTCCCGTCCACTCCGCCAAGTTACTTAATGCCTGCCTTGATGCAGGCATTTTTTATTTCAGGTAGCCGACTTGGCACCGACAAACTCCGGCCTGCCCAAGCGGTTGCGCAATGCGCCGCAAGAACACCCCTAGCCATTCCCACCCAACAGCAAGCGCACCCGCCCTTTACCGACATTTTCGGCCGGAAATATTCCCTCCACATTTTCGTCACAACTTCTTGTTAGAGTGCCCGCAGAAAAATTTCCTTACGGGCGAGCGGCCCGGATATTTTCGGTCGAGATACATCATGAAACCACTGCCCATTTTTAAATCGCTCACGTTACAAAAACAATTGCGCCTGATGACGGGGATGTCGCTAGTCGGCATGTTCATCGTGGTGGTTTTTGTGATGCTTAGCCTGAACCAATTGCGGCAAGAATTTGCCGTCTATCAAGCCTTGCAGACCACGGACAAAGGTTTGATTGAAATCAAGGCGACGGCGCTGGCGATCAGCCACGCCGATCCTGTCCTGTTCGAAACGCCGGAACAGCTGGCTCAGGCCGATGCGCAAATACAGTTGTTGCTACAGCGCGTTTCCGCATCGGCGGCGGATGGCTCTTTGCAACAACCGCTGGAAGAGATGTCGAAAAAATGGAGCGCTTACGTGCAAGGCTTTCAGGGTGCCATAAAGATCGCGAAAGAAAGCCCGCCTGACGCATTGCTGATTCCTGAAGCCATGTATGGCATGTACCTCATCCCGATGATTAAAGACCTGGACGGTGTGGTTACGCAAAACAAAGCATCCGAAGCCGATTCGGAACAGAAGATCAACACGGTGATGAGCAAAATTTTATGGATCGTGCTCGTGCCTATGCTGCTATTGGGCATCATTACGACCGTGACCCAATCGCTGTTCGGACATCATTTGAACAAGCGTCTGGACGGCATCGTCAGCGAGATCGGGCATTTGCACAACGGGGATTTGACCCGGCAGTTGTCTATGAACAGCGATGATGAAATCGGGCAATTGGCCAAGACCATCAACAGCTTCATCGCGCGCTTCGACTCCATTCTTTACGACGTGTACTCCTCCGCCAACCGCACCCATAAAACGGCGAACGAGGTCAGCCAGATGGCGCACTCCGTCACCAGCAACGCGCAGGAGCAATCCGCCAAGGTGAGCGAAGTCAGCGGCGCAATCGAAAGCATGGGGCACACGATTAAAAAGATCGCCGAAAACGCGACCAACGCTTCCGATGCCGCAAAACAAACCTTGACGCTGGTGCAGTCCGGCAGCGAGACCGGGCAGTCCACCATCCGTTCCCTCAACCAGATCGACCACACCGTCGCTTCGTCGGTCAACACCATGAACGAATTGAATGCGGCGATTCAGCGCGTCGGCACGGTCAGCCGCATGATTAAAGACATCGCCGACCAAACCAATCTGCTGGCGCTTAACGCCGCGATTGAGGCCGCGCGCGCGGGAGAACAGGGACGCGGATTCGCCGTGGTCGCCGACGAAGTGCGCAAGCTGGCGGAACGCACCGCCAGCGCCACCTCCGACATCACCAATATCGTTCATGTTATCGAAAGCCAAACGGGCGAAGCTACCAAAGTGATGACCTTGGCCAAACAGGAAGTCGCACAGGGCGTGCTGCACGGCGAGGATATGGGGAAATTGCTGGCGCAAATCGAGAATTCGGTACACTTTGTCACCGACATGATGAAGCAGATCGCCGATGCGACGGAAGTCCAGTCGGCAACCGGCGAACGCATCTGGCGCAACATCGACTCGGTCGCCACCATCAGTGCCAACACCGCCGCCAATATCGAACAAGCCCGCAACGAAATGAAGTCCTTGGCGCATTCCTCCAAGACGCTCTACGAAACCGTGGGACAGTTCAAGCTGGCCAGTGCGGTTTAATCTGAACCGACTTTAACCACCCGCATCGCCGCCCCCATATTCGGGGTGGAACCACGCCAGCTTGTCGCGCAATGTCACCACGCCGCCGACAATGATGAGCGTGGGCGCCTGCGGTTTTTCGCGTGCCGCGATGGCGGGCAATGTCGCCAGCGTACCGCTAAAGACGCGCTGGTTCGGCGTGGTGCCCTGCTGCACGATGGCGATGGGAGTGGAGTCGGGCAGGCCGTGCTTGACGAGCTCCGCGCACAGCATCTCCAGACCGTGCAGCCCCATATACACCACCACGGTTTGCTTCGGACGGGCGAGCTGCTCCCAATCCAGATTCATTGTGCCGTCCTTGAGATGTCCGGTGACGAACACGCAGGATTGCGCATGGTCGCGATGCGTCAGCGGAATGCCCGCGTAGGACGCCACGCCGGAGGCAGCGGTAATGCCCGGCACCACCTGAAACGGGATACCTTCCGCCGCCAGCGTCTCGATCTCCTCGCCGCCGCGCCCGAAAATAAACGGGTCGCCGCCTTTGAGGCGCAGCACGCGCTTGCCTTCTTTGGCGAGGCGCACCAGCAATAAATTGATTTCTTCCTGTTGCAGCGTGTGGTCGGAGCGTTTTTTGCCGACGAAGATGCGCTCGGCATCGCGCCGTGTCAGCTCCACAACAGGTTTGGAAACCAGATTGTCGTACAGCACCACATCGGCTTTTTGCATCAGGCGCAATGCACGGAAGGTAAGCAAGTCGGGATCGCCGGGGCCCGCACCGACCAAGTACACCTCACCGCGCCGGATATTGTCTTCGCTGTGCAGCAGCTGTTGCAGCATCGCTTCGGCACCGGCTTCATCGCCCGTCAGCACCTTCTCGGCAACCGCACCTTCGAACACGTTCTCCCAGAAAATGCGCCGCTTGGCGGAATTAGTCACGCGCGCCTTCACCGTGGCACGGAAGCGCTCGGCGAATGCGGCGAGGCGGCTGTAGTTCTGCGGAATCAGCGCTTCCAGTTTGCCGCGCATCATGCGCGTCAGCACCGGCGAGGCGCCGCCGCTGGAGAACGCCACCATCAGCGGCGAGCGGTCGAGGATGGCGGGCATGATGAACGAGCACAGCTCGGGAGCGTCCACCACGTTTACCGGGATATTGCGCGCCTGTGCCAGCCCGGAGACTTGCCGGTTTACCTCATGGTCGTTGGTCGCGGCGATGACGAGCATCACGCCGTCGAGATGCCGCACATCGAAACGCGCGAAGATGCTTGCAACATTTTTCTGCCCGGCGAGTTCCGGGGCGATCTCCGGCGCAACCACACGCACTTGTGCGCCCGCCCCCAGCAGCACCTCCGCCTTGCGCCGGGCGACAGCGCCGCCGCCGACCACCAGACACAGCTTGCCTTTGACGTTATGAAATACGGGCAGGAAATCCATTTACTGCACAGCCTTCAAAATCAGGGGAACCAGTGCTTCCGGCAGCCTGATCTTGCCCGCCAGTGCAAACTCGCGCGCACGCCCGGACATCTTGTTCCAGGTTTTCTGGATGATGCCAATCCACTTGGCTTCGTCGTAATCGGGATGCTGTCCGGCGAAAACCAACATGTAGTGCTCGATGAACACCAATCCCACCACGTCTTCCATCAGCTGCGTCCCAGGATCGCTCTTGAGTTCTTTTTTGCTGACGATGGTTTTGACGCGTGCAATCATCTCGTCGTCGTAGCCGGCCTCCTGCATCAGCAGGCCGGCAGTCTCGGCATGGAACTTGTACAGCGTGGTGCGCCACAGCATATAGCCCGGCTTATCCATCGGATAATCACTGCGCGGAATTTTCCAGCGCCGGATGTGCTGCGCGCGACAAGCCAGTTTCACCGCTTCCGGCGCCTCGGGTGCAAAGCGCTGCTGCATCTCGGTCATGCGCTGTGCGTAGAGCAGCTCCTTGGGATATTCCTTGCCCTCAACCAGTTCTTTGTTGGGATCTTCGGCGTTGGCTTGGTCGAAGGCGGCGATAGCGGCCTGATACAAATCTTGATTCATCGTCATTTCTCGTCGATTGGGATGGTTCGTGTTTGCTGTATCGCCCGTACTGGCAGGATCGGCGCTCGCGACCGTCCGCACTTCCCCCCCCCATTCCCGGCGAGTCAACAGCGGCAGGGCTAATACAGCATCCGCAACGAACTGGACAGCACGCCGGCAACCAGCGCCGTTTTCCATAGGCTTACGCAACTCCTGCTTTCAGCATGAACCAGCATCGCGCTGCTTTGACCCGCAATCTCCGAGAGGATCATACGGCGGGTGGGCTGTATCGGCATGAGCCACCCCGTGTGTAGTTCATCCGGGGTGAGAGAGTGAGATACAACAACTCCGCCAACCGCTTCACAGCGCAGAAGTAATACGTTTTTTGCTACAGGAAACAATCAAAGAGACAGGCTTTCAGCCTCACTCTTTGGTTTGATTGGTGCGCCCGGCGGGAGTCGAACCCACGACCCTTGGCTTCGGAAACCAATACTCTATCCAGCTGAGCTACGGGCGCTTTGAACGGCGCGCAGTATAGCGTTTTTTTACGCGCCCCGCCCGCGCCGGATGCCGTTAAAAATGCTATCGTGCGCGCCATGAATTTCGTCAACCCCAGCCCCGAAGCCATTTGCCGCTTGCTGCGCGAAGTGCGCAGTGTGGCGGTGGTCGGCCTTTCGCCCCAAGTATCGCGCCCCAGTTTCCGCGTGGCGCAGGCCTTGCAGGGTTTCGGCTACCGCATCATTCCCGTGCGGCCATTGGTCGCCGAGGTGCTGGGCGAGAAGGCGTACCCCGATCTGGAAAGTCTGCCCGAAGTGCCGGACATCGTGGACGTGTTCCGCGCACCGGAGCATGTGCCCGCCATTGTGGAGAGCTGCATCAGGCTGGGCATCAAACATCTGTGGTTGCAGGACGGCGTGGTGCATGAGGCGGCGGCATTGCGCGCACAGCAGGCGGGCATCACGGTGGTGATGGATCGCTGCATGTATCGCGACCATGTTCAGTTGTGCAACGATTGAACCCAAGCACGTATAATCTCCCCCCATTAATCGGACGGCTTTGAATCATGCTGCTTAAATTTACCAAAATGCACGGTGCGGGCAACGACTTCGTCGTGCTGGACGGCGTGCGCCAACAACTCCATCTCACGCCTGAACAACTGCGCCTGCTGGCCGACCGCCACTTCGGCGTGGGCTGCGACCAGATCTTGCTGGTGGAAAAATCGCAAAACCCGGAAGTGGATTTCCGTTACCGCATTTTCAATGCCGACGGCGGCGAAGTGGAGCAGTGCGGCAACGGCGCGCGCTGCTTCGTGCGTTATGTGCACGATCACAAGCTCACCTCCAAACGCGAGATCGTGGTGGAAACCAAGAGCGGCCTGATTTCGCCGCGTCTGGCGGACGACGGGCGCGTGACGGTGGACATGGGCGCACCGGTGTTCGAGCCGGCGCGCATCCCCTTCGTCAGCGATAGCGATGCGGCGGTTCAGCCGCTGGAGGTTGAGGCCGCCATTTTCGAAATCAGCGCCGTGTCGATGGGCAATCCGCACGCGGTGCAGGTCGTCGCCGATGTGGAGTCAGCCCCGGTCAACACTCTGGGCCCGCTGATCGAGCGCCATGCGCGTTTCCCCAAGCGTGTGAATGCGGGATTTATGCAGATTTTGGACCGCAGCCACATCAAGCTGCGCGTGTTCGAGCGCGGCGCGGGCGAGACTTTGTCCTGCGGCTCGGGCGCGTGTGCCGCCGTGGTTGCGGGTATACGCCGCGGCCTGCTGGACGAGACCGTGCATGTCGCCACGCGCGGCGGCACGCTCACCATCAGCTGGGCGGGCGGGCAAGCTCCGGTATTGATGACCGGCCCGGCAATCACGGTGTTCGAAGGCGAAATCATTATTTAAAAGGCAGATATGAAAGCAGAAGACGTCGCAAACTATTTACAGAACAACCCGGCCTTCTTCGAGACCTACTCGCAGATGCTGTCCGAGGTCGTCATCCCGCACCCCTACGGCGGACGCACCATTTCGCTGAGCGAGCGCCAGATGCTCACGTTGCGCGAGCGGGTGAAGGAACTGGAAAAGAAATTGCACGAACTGCTGGAGTACGCCAAAGAGAACGACGGGCTGCAAAACAAACTGCATCAGTTCACGCTGGCCTTGTTCAACGCGCATGACCTGCACAGCCTGCAAGCGGTGACGCTGCTTAATCTGCGCGATGTGTTCTCCGTACCGCATGCCGCGATTCATCTGTGGAAAGAAAATCCGCCCAGCGTGGAAGTGCTGGCTTTCGCCGACCAGCACGCGCTGCCGGTATGCGTGCATCAACCCGTATTGGATACCGCGAAATGGTTCGGCGAAGCCGAGCCGCATCTGCGCTCGTTCGCCTACATGCCGCTGCGCGCCAACAACCAGACCATCGGCATGCTCATCATCGCGAGCGAGGATGCCAAGCGTTTCTATCCCGAGATGGGCACGATCTTCCTGCAACGCATCGCCGACATCGTGAGCGCGGCGTTGCGTCAACATCTCTGATGCCCGAAGTTGCCGAACACGCCCCCATCACGCTGCAAGGCTACCTCGCCTACCTGAACAACGAGCGCGGCTATTCCCCGCTGACCGCCGAGAACTACGCGCGCGACATCCGCCGCCTGCTGGCACTCGCCGGAACGGCGCCGCTGCCCGACCTCAAGAGCCACCACATCCGCCGCTACATCGCGCAACTGCACAGCAGCGGCCTGAGCGGGCGCTCGCTGGCGCGCGTGCTGTCGGCATGGCGCGGTTTTTACAACTACCTGATGCGCGACCACGGCTGCCACAGCAACCCCTGCGTCGGGCTGCGCGCACCCAAAGCGCCCAAGGCCTTGCCGCATGCGCTGTCGCCGGACGAAGCGGTACATCTGATGGAGATGAGCGTCGAAACGCCGCTGGATGTGCGCGACAAAGCGATGTTCGAATTGCTCTACTCCTCCGGTTTGCGTCTGGCCGAGCTGGTGGGGCTCGACCCCATCGACATGGATTTTGCCGATGCCTCGGTGCGCGTCACCGGCAAGGGCAACAAGACGCGCATCGTGCCGCTAGGCAGCCACGCCATCACCGCGTTGCAAG
>JBBIJL010000102.1:0-7785 GCA_037446005.1 Gallionellaceae bacterium
GAGCATCCTCTACCAATTTTCCGCCATGCAGCAACAAACCGAAATCGTTTCCATCCATATCGGCACGGGAAAGCGTTTCGAGGAATACCGCTTCGAAATCGCGTTTGAAGAAAAGCTCGCAACCGCCATGGGCACGTTGCAAACCGTGCATTTCCGCAAATTGCACGGTGCCAACGAAGAAGGACTGGAAATCTGGTTCGCCCAGGAATACCGCCTGCTCCCCGTCAAGATGCGCCATATAGACGGCGCCGGGAAGATCACCGCCGAGGCCATCATCGCCGACATCCGCGTATCGGATGAGTGATTAGTCGTTAGTCTCCAGTTGGCGAAATTCGCTGCGCGGGTTTAGGTTTAACTAACAACTAGCGACTCCCTCCTCTGGTAAACTGCGCACCCTGAAATCAGTCATTAGTTGGCGTTGTCCGCTACACGGTTTTAGGTTTAACTAACGACTGGCGACTAACGTCTAACGACTCCTCTGAAAGCTCCCCCAATGCTCATCACCGAATACCGTCTCGATCTCACCATGCAAGCCCTGCGCACCATCCTGCCGCTGGAGCATCCCGCCGATACTTCGCTGCGCTACTTCTTTCAGGCCGAGCGCGTCGGCTCGAACGAGCGCGCGCTGATCGCGGAAACAGTGTTCGGAGTGCTGCGCCATCGTTTGCTGCTAGAACATGCCTGCACCACACCGGAAACCACTGCCAACAAACCCACGCCGCGCCGCATGGCCTTGGCCTACTGGGTACGTTTCGGCGGCTACAACGTGCGCGAACTTGCGCCCGTGCTGAAAGCGACCGAAGCCGAATGGCTGGGACAAGTGAAAGGCATCAAGGCCGACGAACTGCCGCTGTCGATTCAGGCCGAACTGCCGGACTGGATCATCGAGAAATTGCGCGCGCAGCGCGGCGACCATGAAATTCTTGCATTGGGTCTTTCCATGCAAACCTCGGCCACGCTGGATTTGCGCACCAACACGCTGAAAGCCAACCGCGACGAATTGCTGCACGGCCTTGCCGCCGAAGGCGTGCAGGCTGTCGCCACGCCGTGGTCGCCGCTCGGCATCCGCGTCACCGGCAAACCCGCGCTGAACAAGAGCCCGCTGTTCCTCGGCGGCCGCTTTGAAGTGCAGGACGAAGGCAGTCAGCTCTTGGGCTTTATGCTCGCGCCCAAACGCAACGACATGGTGGTGGATTTCTGCGCGGGCGCGGGCGGCAAAACTCTGATGCTCGGCGCAATGATGAATTCGCAGGGCCGTTTGTATGCGTGGGACGTATCGGAAAAACGTCTGGCCAATTTGAAACCGCGTCTGGCGCGCTCCGGCCTTTCCAACGTGCAGCCGCAGCTCATCGCGCACGAGAACGACAGCAAGATCAAACGCCTCGCGGGCAAGATTGACCGCGTGCTGGTCGATGCACCGTGCAGCGGGCTCGGCACATTGCGCCGCAACCCCGACCTGAAATTCCGCCAGTCCGAAAAAAGCGTGGCCGAGCTCACCCAAAAACAAGCCGCCATCCTCGCCGCCGCCAGCAAGCTGCTCAAGGTGGGCGGACGTTTGGTCTACGCGACATGCAGTTTGCTGCATGAGGAAAATCAGGCTATCGTGGAAGCGTTTCTGAGCCAGCATCCCGGGTTCACTTTGCTGCCCGCCGGCGAAGTGCTCGCGCAACAGAAAATCAGTCTGGAGATGGGCGATTATCTGCAACTGCTGCCGCAGCAACACGGCACCGATGGATTTTTTGCAGCAGTGATGGAGCGCCAAGCTTGATAGCTTTGTTGTTCTGCCAATCCGCAACTTAACGAGGTGAACTGACATGAACAAGACGCTGATAAACCGCCGCAAACCGGCAAAAACAGCCTGGGTTCTGAACAAAACATTGATCGTATCGTTGTCCTCAATCGCCATCGTGATCGGCTATTCCGCGTTTCTCGACACTTGGCACAACATCTACAAAACCGCCACCTCGCTGGACACCTGGCTCATCATTGCCGTAACGACATTCGTCATCACGACAGGCGTGGTCATGACGGGACGTTATTTCGAACGCAAGCTGGAAGTCGAAGCGAAGTTAAAAATCCAGAAGATAGATGTCTACGACGATTTTCTGAAAGACTTGTCCGCAATATTTCATCGCGACCATAACAGCGCTGACCTCATTGATTTCCTGACCCTGTGGCAAAGCAAATTGATATTGTGGAGCGAGGGCGAAACATTGTTGGCCTTGATCCGTTGGCACGACAGCCTGATGACCGAACAGCACAGGGAGCATTCGCTCATGATGCTGGACGATTTCATCCGCGCCTTGCGCGAAGAGATCGGCCATTCTTCAACCGGGATAGAGCGCGGCGCATTCATTCATCTGATGATTAACCACGGCGCATTTTTGCAGCAACATTCCCGCGCCGTTCCGGCCAGTTCCCTGCAACACTAACGCCCCGCCCTATTTCACCACGCACCCGGTCTGAGCCGGAGCAGTCGATTGTCTGGCAGAGTTGCCATTGTCTTTCGCATCGACCTGCTTGTCCGTGGTCATGAACTTGGGGGTCGCGGGCAATTGCGTGATTACTTTGTCGCTCGCGAAACCCGTTTGTCCTTTACCCACATCCAGAGTCTTGCCGCTGTCCTGCGCCATGATGACTTTTCCGTCATGCACGGTGACGTACACACCGGGTTCGGCTCCGCCGCCGGCTTCAGGTACGGCAGGTGCAGCCGGGGATGTTTCGGTGGCGGGTGATCCTGGTGCGGCGGGAGGCGGTGTTATTTCCGGCGTGGCGGCAGGTGCCGGAGCCGGTTTGGCTTCGCTCTCGAAGGCTTTTTCCATATCCACTTTGACGCTGTCCGGGCGCGGGGTGGCATTCTGGGTGATGCTGGTCGGAATATTGGTCAGTGCGACGGGTTTGCCCAAGTCGCGCGCCAAAATAGCCGCCTGCCCCACTCCAACCACTTGCATTGCCGTGGGGGTAATCATGGCAACTTCGCCCGACCAGACGTAGACGCCGGCGCCGTCCAGCGGGGCGGTCTGGGTGGCACCGGGGTTGGTGCCGCCGGTCGCGCAGGCGCCGTTGCACCAGGTGTCGAAGCCGGTTCCGCGCACGCCGATGGTGGCGGTGGCGACCCTGAACTGGTAGTTGTCGTGTTTGACGCGCCCGATCAGGCCGGTGACGACGCGCACGCCGCCTTTGAGCAGGCGCAGAGCGGTATTCTCTTGGACGTCGGGGCGTTTGTACTGGAATTTCTCGACATGGAAAATAGTGCCTTCCTGCAAAGTGACACGGCCTTCGTCACGGAAGGCGACAACAGCATGGGCGGCTTTGCCGGTAGTGAGCAGGTCGCCTTCGTATACCGGGGAGCCGATGACGAGTTTGCGCAATTTGCCGTTGTTATCTTTGGCGGTCATGTCGCCCTGTACCAGCATGACGCGACCGACGGTGGGAATCACGGGAGCGGCGGGTGGTACGGGCGGCGGTGTCGCTTCGTCGCAGTCTTTGTTGGCGCACAGGCGGGAGGTGAAGTCGGTGCCGCGTATGCCGATGGTGGCGGCGGCGGCTTTGAGTTTGTAGGCGTCGGGGTTGCCGCGCTTGCCGATCAGTCCGCTCACGGTACGGAAACCGCCTTTGAGCAGGCGAAAGACTGCGCTGTCGTCTTTGGGGGCTTCACGGGTGAATTGGTAGGTTTCGATTTTGAGGTTGGAGTTGGGGCGCACGGTCATTTTGGTGCCGTCGTTCATGATGACTTGGGCATAGCTGTCTTTGGCGGTTTCCAACAGGTCGCCCGGCATGACTTCGGATTTGGGACCCATGATTTTGACGGTGCCGTCGGCGCGTTTGGCGATAAGGCTGCCGCTCATGTAGCCGATTTTGCCGGCCGCGTCGGCGGCTTGTGCTGGCTGGAGGATCATCAGCGTGAGAGTCAGGGCAGCAATGGTAGCAGCGAGATATTTATTCATGTTTGCTCCGGCTCGATATGCGGCTTAGAAGGTGGCGGACAGGCCGAGATGGGCGCGCCAATCGCCTGCTTGCTGTTGTGGATCATTACCCGCTTTGAGAATACGACCAACATCTGCCCGCAGCATGATTTGATTGGCATAGCTGGATCTAATACCGACGCCGTAGCTGGCAATCTTGGCGCGCGTGCCGTTGCTGGCATTGGCTAGTCCCGCGTCGAAGAAAGCCAGTGCGCGGGTGTTGAGGTTCCAGCGGTTGAGTGCCGGGGTGTAGCCCTCGAGGTTGCCGCGCAGGCCTTTTTCTCCGCCTTCGCTGCCTTCAGTAAAGCCGCGTACGCCGTCCATGCCGCCCAGACGCAGCTGTTCGCCTTGGATGAGGATGTCGCCGCTCCATTGGCCGTTGGCGGCGGCGCGCAGTTGCCAGTCGCCGTAGACAGTCTGGGCGTAGTTGCCGCCGAAACGCAGCACTTTGTATCTGGCTGTGTAGCTCTTGGCCGGATCGACCAGATCGTATTCTCTGAAATCGACCATGTGGCCTTTGCTCAAGGCTGGGAGATTGAGCGCAAATGAGGCGTTCAATCCCAAGTCTGCTGCGCCCAGTTTGCCTTGGGTGTTGTAGGCAAGGCTGACAGGCATAACCATGATTTCGTTGTACAGCGTGGTGACGGGCGGATTGGTTTGCTGCACGGGTTTGAAGTCGCGCAGATCAAGACCGTAGGCGATGCGCGGATCGAATTTTCCCCATTTTTCCAAAGGATGGTTGTAGCGCGCGCTGAAGATGATGCCGCCGCCCTGAAAGTTGGAAAGGCCGCCTACGACGGAGTTGACGTTGGAGTAGCCGCCGAAAAATTCAGCGCTGTCGCCCCGTTGATAGAGGGGAATTTTGTAGCTGCCGCCGATGACGGTGACGCGATCCATATGCTCCGGTGAGACTTGGACTTGGACGTTGGCGACATGATCTCGGTCGAACAGGTTGGCATGACGGTAAGAAAGCCCCAGCCGGCTACGCCCGGTTTCGGGGGAGCCGGTGTTGTCGATACTGGTGCTCCAGGCGCCGGGCTTGCTGTCGGTGACGATGACGGTGGCGTCGAGCTCTTCATCTTTCTCGCTGGCCTGCAGGACGACGTTGAGTTGCCGCGCGGGATTTTCATTCGCGAGTTTGAGTTCGCGCGCGATTTGTTTGGAGCGCGGGATGCCGCCCAGACGCACCGAGGGAATGGCGTTCAGGGCATTCGCTTCGCTGGTGACTTTGTTGTCTTTGACGGTGATCTTGCCGAAGCGGCTTTCGATAATGTGAAAGTGGACGTCGCCTTGTTCCAGTTCCTGTTCGGGCAACAGGACGTGGACCGCGCTGTAGCCTTTTTGGGCATACAACTCTTCGATGCCTTCCAGCGCGCGCTGGACATCGGAGAAGTCTTTGTCCTTGCCGATGTAGGGAGCGACGGCCTGATCGATGTCCGCTTTGCCGAGCAGGGTGGCACCATCCAGAGTGTAGCTGCGGATTTCGAAACGCAGGATGCTGTCTTCGATGACGGGCTCGGAGGCCGGATCCGGTGCGGCTTGGGTTGCGGAGGCGACACTCGCGGCAGCCGGTGCAGAAGCCGCTACGGGTGCCGAAAGCATAGGTGCCGCTTCGCGCTCCGGCGGACGCACTTTGACGAGGAGGCTCTGCCCGCTTTGCGCAGATTCGGCCTGAGCACTGTTGCCAGAGATGAGCAAAACCGCACAGATTGTCGCTGCCCATACTTTCCGGGAACCGGGTAAATAACTTCTCTTCATAACTTATTGGCAGACGGGTAAGGGTTGCGCCGCTTGGGTTTCTACAGGTTTGGCTGCCGGCTCTTCGGCACTGGCGACTTTCTTGTCGTCTTTTTTCTTTTCCTTCGTTGCCGCTTCGTCCTGCTGCGCAGCGGCTTGCGGCTGTGTGTCGGCCTGCGTTGTGTTGGTCGGCGTCTTTACTTCAACCGCCGGCGTGTCGGCGGCCAGCGGAGTCGGCGCCGCCGCAATGGAAGCGGTAGTCACGGCCGGAGCGACACGCGGGGTATTGATGCTCACCGTTGTCACCGGCAGGTTGGCCACGACCTTGGTCAAGGTTTGCAATACTGTGGGAGGCGCTACAACTGCATTGCTGATGATGCTGCCGGTCAGCGAGTTGGTTGCCAGCACGGTTCCGCTCACGCTGGTGATATTCGTGCTTTGTGCCACGAACGTAAATTGGACGCCGGTTGCCGCGCTGGCATTCAGGCTTCTGGCCGTGATGTTGTTTTGCCCGGCAGGCAACGCGGAGCTGATGCTGCCACCCGTGGTCACGACAGTTACCGCGCCTGTCCCCGCATTCACGTTTGCCAAGGCGACATTACCGCCGGCTTGCAGACCGATGGCGCCGCCGGATGAGGTCACTGTGGCAGCAGAAGCCATGGTAAGCGCGGCGCCCGAGTCGAGCTGGATATTGCCGCCCGCCGAGCTGACCGAACCGGCCAGATTCAACGCTTGCCCGTTTTGCAGGTAATTGACGGCGGAGGCATTACCCGTCGCCAGACTAGTCAGGGTAACCGCAGCCGTCGGCGTATTCACCAAAGCCACGGCTCCGCTTGCGGTGCTGGAGGACAGTGCGTTGGTGGCGAGCTTAATCGGCGCGGCGCTGCTGCCGATGCCGGTGGCGGCGGTCAGTTGTACGCCGGGCGCGCTGATGGCGTTCGCTCCGGTCGGTGCGGCATCGACGAACGCCCCCCCGCTGCTGAGCGTGATGCTGCCGGTCGCGGTATACGCTTGCTGCAAATTGAAGTTGCCGGTGCTGCTGAGATTCAGTTGGTTCAAGGTGCCGGCCAAGGTGCCGGCGCTCTGCGTGTAGTTCGTTGCCACGGTCAGGTTGCCCGTACCGTTCACGTTGCCGCTGCTCAGCGTGAATGTGTCTGCGGTGAGACTGCTGCTCACGGTGAGCGTGCCGCCCGCCACGTTGAGGGTCGCACCGCTGCGGATCACCGAGACATCGGTGAGCGAGCTGCCCAGAGCGAAGCTGCCGCCGTTGAGTGCCAGCGAGGTGCCGCTATCGAGGGCTTTGATCGCGGTGCTACCCGCCGCGTGAGTGATGGTCTGCCCCGCCAGTACCGGGATGGTGACCTGTGCACCGGCCTGCGGAATGAAGTTGCCTGCCCAGTTGGCGGCGGTATTCCAGTCGCCCCCGGTGGTGCTCTTCCAGGTGCTGAACAACGAAGGGGTGATGCTGAAAGCACTCGCATTGCCCGCAGCTTGCACAAAGGTGTAGTTGCCGTTGTTGGCGCTGAGCCCTGCCCCGCTAATGGCGTAGTTGCCCACGTCGCTGTTGAGCGGTGCGGTGCTGGTGAAGCTGGCGCTGCCGGTGGTGGCCGTCGCGAGGGTTTCGCCCGCCACAAAGCCGCTCACGCTGCCGCTGAAGGCAGGGTCGGCTGCCGCATATACACGGGTTGCACTATTGGCCGTGTAGGTCAGCGTCGCCGGGGTAATGTTCGCGCTCAGGCCGGAAGGCTGGACGAGGGAGTAGTTACCCGCCAGACCGGTGCCGTTCGCCAAGGCAGTGCCGCTGACGCTGACCGCTTTCGCGACGCCCACATTCTTGTCGGCAAACGCACCGGCCTGTCCGCTGAAGGTGAGTGTTTCAGTCCCGACCAGCCCAGTCAGCGTGCCGCCCGCCAAGGTGGCTGCGGTAGTTCCGTCGTACACCTTGTTTGCTGCGCTCATACCGGTAATGGTCAACGCTTGCGGCGTGATGCTCGCCGCCACAGTCTGGCCGCTCGCCAAGCTGTAGTTGCCGGCCAGTCCGCCGTTGAGGCCGTTCGCCAATGCGGCGGTGTTGACGGTGACC
>JBBIJL010000103.1:0-7764 GCA_037446005.1 Gallionellaceae bacterium
CCCAGCAGGGCGCAGAATTTGCGGAAGCTGCCCGGAGTTTCGGGGATGGTGACGGCCAGAATGGCTTCGCGCTTTTCGCCGATTTCGGCGCGCTCGGCGACGAAACGCAGGCGGTCGAAATTCATGTTCGCGCCGCAGGCGACGGGGATCAGGGTCTGGTCTTTCAGTTTCTCGCGTTTGGCGTAGAGCTTGGCACCGGCTACAGCGAGTGCGCCTGCCGGTTCGAGGATGGAGCGGGTGTCTTGGAACACGTCTTTGATGGCCGCGCATACGGCATCGGTATCCACGAGGATCACTTCATCGACATATTGTTTGCAGACGCGGAAGGTTTCTTCGCCGACCAGCTTGACCGCAGTGCCGTCGGAGAACAGGCCGACGTCGTTGAGCGTGACGCGCTTCTTCGCCTGAAGCGAGCGGTACATCGCGTCGGAGTCGGTGGTCTGCACGCCGATCACTTTGATGTCGGGACGCACTTGTTTGACGTAAGCCGCCACGCCCGCGATCAGCCCGCCGCCGCCGATGGCGCAGAAGATGGCGTGGATGGGGGCTTGATGCTGGCGCAGGATCTCCATCGCGATGGTGCCTTGCCCGGCGATGACATCGGGGTCGTCGAAGGGGTGGACGAAAGTGAGATCGTGTTCCTTTTCCAGTTCCAGCGCATGGGTGTAGGCGTCGCTGTAGCTGCTGCCGTGCAATACGATCTCCACCGCGCGTTTACCGAAATGGCGCACCGCGTCGATCTTCACTTGTGGAGTGGTGGTGGGCATCACGATGGTGGCTTTGCAGCCCAGACGGTGCGCGCTGAGCGCCACGCCCTGCGCGTGGTTTCCTGCCGAGGCGGCGATAACGCCGCGTTTCAATTGTTCCGGGGTGAGCTGCGCCATCTTGTTGTAAGCGCCGCGCAGCTTGAACGAGAACACCGGCTGCATGTCTTCGCGTTTGAATAGCACGTTGTTGCCGATGCGGGCGGACAGGTTGGGGGCGTGTTCCAGCGGGCTTTCGATAGCCACATCGTAGACGCGGGCGGTAAGGATGCGCTTCAGATAATTTTGCATGGTTCTTGGTCGGAGTGAATAGCTACGCCCAAGATTAGCAGGAATGGGGCGCAACCCCAAAACGTTTTACGGGGAAGCGGGGGCGGGGGCGGCGAAATGAATCTGGTTGCGTCCGGCTTCTTTCGCTTGGTACATCGCCATGTCAGACCATTTGATGATGTCGTCGGGAGTCGCTTCGTGGTTGAGGAATAGCGTCACACCTATGCTTGAAGTGCAGCGGTGCTCGACGATGAGCGGTTCTGTCCCGTGTGCTTGCTGTATCGGCAGCAGATACGGCTTGGCGATGATCGAACGTATTTTCTCGGCAACGCCGCCCGCTTGAGTTTGGGATGCTTCTTTATCGGTGTTGAGTTCGTTCAGGATGACGATGAATTCGTCGCCGCCGAAACGCGCCACGGTATCCTCCTCGCGCACGCAGCTGCTGATGCGGCGCGCCACCTCGATGAGCAGCAAGTCGCCGATATCGTGCCCGTGCGTATCGTTGAGCGGTTTGAAGTTGTCCAAGTCGATAAACATCAGCGCTGCATAGCGGCCGCTGCGCTTGCTGGCGGATCGGACTTGGCCCAAACGGTCGAACAGCAGGCGCCGGTTGGGTAGCTTGGTCAAGGCGTCATAAAAAGCCAGATTATGGATGTGTTCCTCGGTCTTCTTGCGCTCGGAAATATTTCGGGAAACACCCAGCAAAATCAATGCTCCGGAATCATTTTTGGCGAAGTGGGTCGTTGCTTCTACCCACACCGTCGAGCCGTCGCGGCAGCGTTGCTCCAGTTCGTCCGTATAGGTGGGGGCGCGATTCGGGTCGTTTAGGTACAGCTTGATGCGTTCGTCCAACCAGCCTTGGATGTTGCTATAAGACTGCGGCGTCAGCGTTTCTTTCATCGGTTGCGCCATGGTTTCATCGGCGGTGTAACCGAGCAACTTTTCGACCGAGGGGCTGATGTATTCCCAGCGGTTTGTTTCGAGATTGACCACCCAGATGACATCGGAGATGTGATTGGCGAGAAAGCGATAGCGTGCTTCGCTCGCGTAGACCAGACGCTTTTGCTGTTCTATCGCATCCAGCATCCGGTTGAGATGGCGTGCCAGCACGCCGATTTCATCCTCGCGCGCGATGTCCGCCCGCAGGCTGTCCCGTCCGCGCTCCACCTCGTTGGCAACCTGCATCAAGTGATTGAGGCCGCGCGTCAACCTGCGCGCCAGAAAAAGCGCCATGAGCGATACGGACAGCACGGCGAACAGGACGAACAGGAGCCATGCGTTGGTGAGTGTGGACATGTTGGCGTTGGCCGAATCGCGCGTCATTTCGATACGCAGCCAGCCCAGATGGCGCCCGCCCGCGATGACCGGGTGGGCGATGGAGATCAGGTTGCGCTGATTGCTCAGAATGATCGCATCTCTCGATGCCGATGCCAGCATGTTGCGGCTGATCGGATCGGTCACGAAGAAACCGATCTCGTCTGGATTGGTTGATGCCAGAACCTCCCCGCGCGCGCTCAGGAAGTAGGCGCGTTGCAAATCCGGCGTTTTGGCGAATCCTTGTACGACTTCCTGCAATCCGGCCAGATCGTTGGATAGCGCCCAGGAGGTGCTGGCGGTGGAAAGGGCATGCGCCAAAGATTCGGCGCGCTCTTCGCCGAAACGATGCAAAAAATCGCGCTGTTGCTTGAGCAGTAAATAACCGAAGCCGAGCAGCAGGATTAGTGCGGCAAGGCTGAATCCGGTGATGAGCTGGCGGCGGATGGAGCGGCGCCACGAGGCGAAGATGTAGGCAAAGATACGCATTGGCTTAGTACTCGACAGGGCGCACGGTTGCGGAGAAGACTTTTAAAAATTCCCGTACCGGCTGATACGTCGCGTCGGTTGCCGCCTCGAATTTTGAAATAGGCAGATGCGCCAGCATCTCCCTGCCTTGCGCGCTGCCGTTCAGTCCAAGCAGTAGCGTGGCAAATTTGAGAGCGAGTTCCGGGGGGACGTCGTTGCGCACCACCCAGCCGTTGTTGGGTAGCGTGCCTGTCTGCCATTTCACTTCAAGCTGGGCGGCCAGTTCGGGATTTTCCTGCATGAATGTTTTCCACGGCACCGGCCAAGTTGCCCCAGCCGCGACATGGCCGCGCAGCACATTCATGATCGAGGATTCCTGCGAGCCGACGTACAGATTTTCAATATCACGGTTTACGTCGAGCCCGTGCGTGTGCAGATAGTATTGTGGCATCATGGTTGCCGCCAGCGCCGTGGCAGCGGGGTAAGCAACCTTTTTGCCCTTGAGGTCGTTTATTTTGCGGATGCCGCTGTCTTTGCGCACCAGAATGATGCCACGAAAATCCGCGTCGTCGCCCATCTTGCCGAATACGCGGTAGCCGTGTTTGAGCGAGCGCACCGTCTGGTAAGGATTGGGCATGGCGAAATCGAAATGGCCGCTATTCAGCTTTTTGTCGAACTCTTCATAGTTGCGCGACGCTTCCAGTTTGAAGCGCGCACCCGGAATGCCGGCTTCGATATAGGCCACGATAGGCCCGTATAACTCGAACAGGCGCTTGGGGTTGTGCAGCGGATGGATGCCAACCACGTATTCTTTGACGTGGTTGACCGCCTGTTCGCTGAAGCCGGGCTGGTAAGCCTCTTCTTGTTTGCCGCAAGCGCTGAACAGCGATATTGCCAGCAATAATAAGCACCATCGTTTCATTGCTCTCCCCGCCTGCATTTTTTATATTTGATCCCATGCTACTCCCGCGACTCCCTCCACTTCAAGCACAAGGTTTTGCGAGCGAGGTTTCTTAATTAATAAATTCCTGCAATAATCGAAGCACGAAACGATATTACTGAAATTGGGAACCAAGATGGCGATGACACAAGATGATTTGAAGCGCGCGGTAGCCCAAGCGGCAATTGCGCATGTGCCGGCGGATTGCATAGTCGGCGTAGGTACGGGTTCTACAGCCAATTTTTTCATTGACGAGCTGGCCAAGATCAAACACAAATTGCGCGGCGCGGTGGCGAGTTCCGAGGCTTCCGCCAAGCGTTTGCAAGGCCACGGTATCGAAGTGATTTCCCTGAACGATGCGGGCGAGTTGCCGGTGTATGTGGACGGCGCGGACGAGATTACGCGTCATTTGCATATGGTTAAAGGCGGCGGCGGCGCGCTGACGCGCGAAAAGATCGTCGCGGCGGCCAGCAAGAAATTCGTGTGCGTGTGCGATGCCAGCAAGCTGGTGGATGTGCTGGGCAAATTTCCATTGCCGATCGAAGTGATTCCGATGGCGCGCAGCTACATCGCGCGCGAAGTGGTCAAGTTGGGCGGTCAGCCCAAATTGCGCGAAGGCTTCACCACGGATAATGGCAACATCATTTTGGATGTGCACGGGCTGCAAATTCTGAATCCGGTCGAACTGGAAACAGCGTTGAACCATTTGTCCGGTGTAGTGACCAATGGCTTGTTCGCCCGTCGCGGTGCGGATGTGTTGCTGCTGGGCACCCCGGATGGCGTACAGACCATTACATTATGATTTCGTTGTTGTCATAAATAATTCATGGCGTATCGGTAGCATAGCCCGATTGTTAAAATCATATTTGAGGAACAGCCATGGCTAATAGCGAACATACCTCCAAGCAGTTTGATACCGAACTCGAAGCGGTACGTGCCCGTGTGCTACAGATGGGCGGATTGGTAGAAAGCCAGATTCGTCTGGCGATCGAATCGCTCATTTCCGGCGATGTGGAGTTAATGAACCGGGTGATCGAAGACGACCACCGCGTCAATGCGATGGAAGTTGAGATCGACGAAAGCTGCAACCATATTCTCGTGCGCCGCCAGCCGGCGGCGGGCGATTTGCGCATGATCATGACGGTGATTAAAACCATCACCGATCTGGAGCGCATCGGCGACGAGGCCGAGAAAATCGCGCGCATGGCCAAGCTGTTGTCGCAAAAAGAGCGCTTGCGTCATCCGCGTTACCATCAGATCAAGCACGCCTCCGACATCGCGCTGGATATGCTGCGCAAATCGCTGGATGCGTTTGCACGTCTGGATTTGAGCTCGGCCGCGCAAGTCGTGCGGCAGGACGAGCAGGTGGACGAGGAGTTCCGTTCCATCATGCGCTATCTCATCACCTTCATGATGGAAGATCCGCGCACGATTTCCACTTCGCTGGAAATTTTGTTTGTGGCCAAAGCGATCGAGCGTATCGGTGACCACGCCAAGAATATGTGCGAATACGTCGTCTACATGGTCAAAGGGCGCGATGTGCGCCACGTGAGCGTGGAAGAGTTCGAACGCGAAGTTCGCGAATAAAGAGGTATTACGTGCCGCAGCAGCAATCCATACTCGCAGCGGTAGACCTCGGTTCCAACAGCTTTCGTTTGCAAGTTGCCCGTGTAGATAACGAGCAAATTTATCTTCTGGATGGCCTGCGTGAACCGGTGCGTCTCGCCGCAGGCCTGACCGAAAACAAGCTCCTCGATAAAGAATCCCAGCAGCGCGCGCTGGCGTGCTTGCAGCGCTTTGGCGAGCGTTTGCGTGGCTTGCCGCGCGAGGCAGTGCGTGCCGTGGGAACGAACTCATTGCGCGTCGCCAAGAACGCCCCCGATTTTTTGCCCCAAGCCGAGGCGGCATTGGGCTTTCCCATCGAAGTGATTGCGGGACGCGAAGAGGCGCGCCTCATCTATCTCGGCGTGGCTCACGGCCTGCCGCAGGCCGGCGGCAAGCGCTTGGTGATGGACATCGGCGGTGGCTCGACCGAGTTTATCATCGGTAATGGCCTTGAGCCGATCCGGCTGGAAAGCTTGTACATGGGCTGCGTAAGTTACAGCCTGCGCTATTTCCCCGATGGCAAGATCAACAAAAATAATCTCAAACAGGCCGAGCTTGCGGCGCGCAACGAATTACAGACGATTGCGGGCGACTATCGGCAAACGGGCTGGAATATTGCGCTGGGCTCCTCCGGTAGCGCCCGAGTGCTGTGCGACATCCTCGAGCAAAACGGCTACAGCGAGACTGGCATTACCCGTGACGGACTGGAACAATTGCGCGCCGAATTGATTCGCGTCGGCGATGTGCGCCGGCTCGAATTGCAGGGCTTGAAGTCGGATCGTATTCCGGTGCTGCCCGGCGGTTTCGCCATCATGTACGCGGCGCTGGGAGAGCTGGGGATTGAACAGATGCTGCCGGCGCTGGGCGCCTTGCGCGAAGGCGTGTTGTACGACCTGTTCGGGCGTTTCCACAATCACGACATGCGCGATGTAACCGTGCAGCAATTCATGCGCCGTTATCATGTGGATATGCGCCAAGCCGAACGGGTTACGCGGCTATCCGGCGCGCTGGCGCAGCAATTCCTCGAAGGTCACCCGCATGAAGAGGTGTTGCGTCTGCTGGACTGGGCATCGCGCCTGCACGAAATCGGCATTAGCGTTGCGCACAGCGGCTTTCACAAACACACCGCCTATATATTGAAGAACGCCGACATGCCCGGCTTCTCCAAGAAGGAGCAAGATCGCCTCAGCCTGTTGGCGCTCGCGCAACGCGGTAATTTGGAGAAAATACGCGGGCAACTTTTTACCGCCTTTACCACTGAAGATATTTCATTGGTAATGGCGCTGCGTTTGGCCACCGTGTTCTATCGCAACCGCAGCGATGCGCCGTTGCCGGTGATGCAAGGTCGCTTCAGCGGCACAAAATTCCATCTCGTGCTGCAAGCGGGCTGGCGGGCGCAGAATCCGCTTACCGACACCGCGCTGCAGGAAGAGGCGAAGCAGTGGCGCGAATGGGGCGTGAGCCTGCAGGTGGTCGAGGGCTAGTCTGTTTTTATCCGTCATTCATTGCCGTTCAATTCCGTAATCTGGGTTAAACTCCGCGCCGAAGCTGGCTAGGCAGTCGCCGCGTCCGCAAGGGCGGGGAGGAAAGTCCGGGCTCCGCAGAGCAGGATGCCGGTTAACGACCGGACGCCGTGAGGCGATGGAAAGTGCCACAGAAAACACACCGCCGATGGCCCGACTTCGCCGTTCGCAAGAACGGCACAGTCTTCTCAAGAAGAGCAGTGGCGAAAGCTGCTGCGATGATTGAGAAGGGATCAGGTAAGGTTGAAATGGCGAGGTAAGAGCTCACCGCGCTGGTGGCAACATCAGTGGCAGGGTAAACCCCATCCGGAGCAAGACCAAATAAGCTGGCTATGACGTGGCTCGCGTCGTCAGCGGGTAGGTTGCTTGAGCGTCAGGTAACGAAACGCCTAGAGGAATGACTGTCCACGACAGAACCCGGCTTACCGGCTGGCTTCACCTTTTTTCCCATCCCAGAGAAATATTTCCGCGCAACCTACAATCTCGCTCAAAGCGAGATATCTGATCGTTCAAGAAGGGAGGTAGAGTCATCATGCCAAATCAAGATATAGAACCTATGGAAGTCGAGCCTGCACTATCCGATGTGGAGATGGATGAGCTCGATAGCTTTCTCATGTCCGACGCCACCTCGAATGAGGTCATGCTGCTGGATTGCCTGGATGGTTATCTAACCGCGATTGCGTCAGCTCCGGTGCAGTTAAAACAAAGCGACTGGCTTCCCAGAGTTTGGGGGCCGAGCGTTGAAGATGCGCCGACATTCGAGACGAAAGCCCAAGAAGAACGTGTCATCGGCCTGATGATGCGCCACATGAATGCCATCGTTTGGAACCTGCAACAAGAGGATGAACCATTCGAGCCGGTGTTTGATTTGCAGGTCTAT
>JBBIJL010000104.1:0-7622 GCA_037446005.1 Gallionellaceae bacterium
GCAAAACCTGACGCCCAAGCAGATGAAGACCCTCATCACCCGCGCCGGCCCCGGCACCAAGGTGGTGTGCATGGGCAACATCGCGCAGATCGACACGCCCTACCTCACCGAGGGCAGCTCCGGCCTGACTTACGTGGTGGATCGCTTCAAAGGCTGGGATCACAGCGGCCATGTCACCCTGCAACGCGGCGAGCGTTCGCGTCTGGCGGATCACGCGGCCGAGGTGCTATGACAAAACATCCGCTCGATAAAACCGACGCCGAATGGCGCGAGGAACTCACGCCGGATCAATTCGAGATATGCCGCGAATGCGGCACCGAGCTGGCATTCTCGGGCGAATACTGGGACTGCAACGACATCGGCATCTACCGCTGCGTGTGCTGCGGCGAGCCGCTGTTCGATTCGGAAACCAAATACGAATCCGGCACCGGCTGGCCCAGCTTCTGGCAGCCGATCAGCGAAGAATCCGTCGCCTACAAGGAAGAAGACACGCTCGGCATGGATCGCGTTGAGGTTTGCTGCGCCAACTGCGATGCGCATCTCGGCCATGTGTTCGAAGACGGCCCGAAACCTACCGGCCTGCGCTATTGCATCAACTCCGCCGCACTCGCGCTCGACAGAAATTAGTTAGACATCCGTATCCCCGATACGGATAATCCGCCCCCTATGAAAATTTTATTCGACCTTTTCCCCGTCATGCTTTTTTTCATCGTCTTCAAGTTGTTCGGCGTGTACGCCGCAACGGGAGCCGCCATCGCCGCAACGCTCGCCCAAGTCGGCTGGGTGAAATACCGCCACGGCAAAGTGGATACCATGCTGTGGGTGAGTCTGGGCATCATCGTGTTTTTCGGCGGCGCAACCCTGCTGCTGCACGACGAGACCTTCATCAAATGGAAGCCGACCGTGCTCTACTGGTTCTTCGCCGCCGCTTTGTTATTTTCGCGCGTGTTGTTCGGCAAAAATTTGATGCGTTCGCTGTTGCAGGAAAAAATGACACTGCCCGATCCCGTGTGGCACTACCTCAATCTGGCATGGAGCGCGTTCTTTGCCGTACTGGGCGTAATCAATCTCTATGTCGCGTTCAACTACCCGCTGGATTCCTGGGTCAACTTCAAACTGTTCGGCGCAACCAGCATCATGCTGGTATTCATCGTGTTGCAGGCTGCCGTACTTTCCAAATATATGGAAGCAGAACATAAGGAAGATAAATGATGTGGTACGCCATCATCGGACACGATATCCCGGACAGTCTGGAAAAACGCAAAGCCTCACGCCCGGCTCATCTGGCGCGTTTACAGGTATTGCAAGACGAGGGGCGCCTGCTGCTGGCCGGCCCCTTCCCTGCGGTCGATGCCAACGATCCCGGAACTGCCGGTTTTACCGGCAGCCTGATCGTGGCGGAATTCTCCACTCTGGACGATGCGAAAGTCTGGGCGGATGCCGATCCTTATGTAAGCGTCGGGGTTTATGCGCAAGTGACGGTGCAACCGTTCAGAAAAACCTTGCCCGCATAAACCCGGCCAGACGCATTGCCCAGGCTGCCGGCATAACCGGCGCCACAATGGCATTTACATACCGATCTCTCGCAACACCTTGGCTGCATATGGTGTGATATATTTCGAGCTTGGAGAGATGGTTCGACGCGGAATGTATGCGCTGAATATTCAAGCTTAAAACCGGAAGAAATACCGGGATAAATTTATTTTAATTTTTACAAGGACGAATACAGATGATGCTAAAACCTTCCAACATTGCCGCCTTGGCGTTACTGGCAGCCATCGCCGCCAACACAGTCTACGCGGCAGAAAAAGTCGCCGAGCAGGAAAAAAATGTCGCCACCGTTAACGGCGTAATCATTCCGCAAGCGCGTATCGACTTGCGCGTCAAAGTTGCCGCCCAGCAAGGCCAACCCGACACCCCTGAGCTGCGCAAAGCGATCCGCGACGACCTGATCAACCTCGAAGTGATCTCGCAAGAGGCGCTCAAGAAGGGGCTGGACAAACAACCCGATGTCATTCAACAAATCGAACTCACCAAGCAAAGCGCATTGGTCGGCGCGTTCGTGCAAGACTTTGCCAAGAACCATCCTGTTGCCGAAGATGCCATCAAGCAAGAATATGAAAACCTGAAAAAACGCGTCGGCAGCAAAGAATACAAAGTTGCCCACATTCTGGTAGAAACCGAGAAAGAAGCCAACGCCATTGCGGCCGAACTGAAGAAGAAAGGCAAGTTCGACAAAATCGCCAAAGAGAAATCCAAAGATCCCGGCTCCAAGGACAATGGCGGCGACTTGGGCTGGACCGTTCCTTCCAACTTTGTTCCCCCGTTTGCCGAAGCGATCACCAAGCTGAGCAAAGGCCAAATCAGCGCTCCGGTACAAACCCAGTTCGGCTGGCACATCGTCAAGCTGGACGACACCCGCGACCTGAAAGTACCCGCGTACGAAGAAGTGAAGCCCAATCTGGAAAAGCGCCTGCAACAGCAACTGATTCAGGACGCCATCAAAGGTCTGCGCGCCAACGCCAAGATCGACTAAGCACCACCCGAACCAATAAAAAAGGCGACCTCGAGTCGCCTTTTTTATTGCCGGATCGAATCACAATGAACACTCCCGCAGCACTTGTGCAACGGGAGCAATCCTAGAAGTAAAAATTAACGCCCAGATTACCTCGGCTGGTACCGAATATTGTGGCCTTGGTTGAGGTTCCGCCGGGCGGCGTAGTATCTTGCGACGCATAACCGATATAAACAGATCCTTCAAAGCTAAAATTTTTGCTCATAAAATACTCTGCGCCACCTTCGGCATACAGGGCAAATGTGCTCGTATCGACACCCGCCGGTTTAGTAGCGGTATATTGAATCCGGGCGCCCACAAACGGCGCCAGCTCGTCAGTCTTCAAATATTTTCTGAAACCGCCCGAGAAACCGAGGTTGGAGGATTTGTTGTTGGTCGGTGCGCCGTTATCAACAAACTGCATACCCACCCCCGCCAGGATCGCCATATCTTTGGCAAGTAAATAGCGTCCGCCCAGTACAAAATCTTCCGGCGTAGTGGCCGTTCCTACCAATACGCTGAGACCAAACTCGCCTGCCGACGGAGCCGCCTCTTTGCCTGCTGCCGATGCGCTGCCTGCCGCCATTGCCAGCAGCAATGTTGTACCCGCCAATACCATTTTTTTCATTTTCAATACTCCTGTAAAAAATTAACACCACAAAAATACATACAGTATTTACTGTTGATAACAGCCTAAAACTTGTTGCAACGCGGTTCCCCATTTTTGTCGTTCGCTACATGGCGTTGTACGGGCGACGCTGGTTAATTGAAACGCAAGCGCGCCAAATTATTTCCACCCCGAATAGCTGACCAGCTCAAACATCACGGCACCGGTGGCATCCGCACTTTTCACGGTGCCCACGCCGGGGACATACCAGGTTGTGGAGGTGCTTCCAATACCGCTTATCGATCCGGCTGGCGAACAGGATGCCGTAAATGGAGCATCTGTTCTCAGGACTCTTATCGCATTATTGAAAGTGCCCGCAGGAACGGTAACCGTCTCCGTTCCAACCACCGTAAAGCTACCGGTTTTGGTTCCGGTACAGGTATTAAAGGCCGTTGTGATGACATCGGTGTATGAAAAGTTTTCCGTAAAGCCGGCAACCAGACTCGAAGGCAGCGTATTCGATTGCGGGCTATAACTAGTGGTGCTGCTCGCGCTAACCAGCTTAACTTGCGCATCCTGATTGCAACTCATGATGTGGTCGATAGTTGTCCCCGAGAAGCTGTCCGTAATAGAGACTGCACTTCCATTCAGTTTTGAGACCGTTGAAGTCCCCGTGTAGGTTACGCCGCCCGATAGAAATTGAACGGTGGCGGTACTGTTCAACGCAGTGGGAACCTGAACCAGACAAGACCCCGTTATCGCAGGTGCCGCCGCAACACTCGAGGTGGCTGCCGGTGTAATCGCGACAGGAACCGGTGCTGCCGTGCTTGCCGGAGCGGCTGCGGTGCCGGAGCCTACAAAGATGATCCCATCGGTACGCGCCGCATTGGGCGCGACAACGTAAAGCTCGTTCGTCGCCGAATTGAAATAAGCGACGCCGCCAATCGTTTGCGCCGCAAAAAGGCACGGCGCCGCCCCGAACGTAATTGAAATGTTGTACGCATTGCCGTCAGCGCGCGGCGACAGCGCGCCTGAAATAGCGCAGCCGTTGCCCCCGCCGGAAAGTACCCCGGCGGATGACACAGTCATGCTGGCATTTTGAATCCCCCCGGTGAGAGCGGCCACCTGTCCGGCGAACGTGCCGGCAAGTACCGCAAGCGAGGGAACCGCGTCGTAGCTGGTGTCGTAAGTGGCGGAGAAAGCCGACGTTCCTCCCGCATTGTAGGTAACGGTGCCGTTGAACGACTGCTTGGCCGTGTAGCTGGCGGACAGCGTTGCCGCATTCACGCCCAAGCCTTCAAGGTTATAGTCGTTCGTATTGCTGGAGGCAAAAACCCCGCTGCTTGCGCTGCCCGTTCCCTGCACCACACCGGCGATGGCGGCGGGATTGCTGACCGGCGAATACAGCATGTAGTAGCTGCCGTCGCCGAGCACGAGATTGGTAACTGTGCGGTTGGTGGTGGTAACCCCGCTCCACAAACCTTGCGCTGGCGAACTTGCAGCCGGAGCCGAGGTGGCGCTGCCGCCCGCTCCGCCGCCGCATGCCACCAACAACACAGAAGACAGCAGCCCAAGCAATGCAATTTCACAGTATTTCATTTTCATCCCAAGCTCCTTAAGAATCGTGCAACCCGACAACACATTCGCTCGTTTTTCTGCATCACTTGGAGCCAGAAACCGCCACAAGCCTCTTGCCTTTGCTTAAATACAAATCACACGCCGACGAATTATTGATACGCAGTGCTTTTAAGTGAGGGACGCACACGACCACGTCCTGTCGCCCCTTTTTCCTGAACATGTGCTGGCAGTTTTCACAGCGTGCAGACAACGACGCCCCGTCAATGTGTGCTGATTTTCTTTTCATCCCCTTGTGCATTACCAAATTTTCGGACTGCGCGCACTGTAGGTGGCACGACAACAATTTCATATAGTCCATTTGGACTGATTGGGGCATAAACGCTTGCATCGAAGGTGTCGCACGGGTTAAGTTCGCACCATGACGACTACCCGAATTCTATTGATCGACGACCATGCCATGTTCCGCTCCGGACTGCGCATGGTGCTGAATGCAAGCATTCCAAACGCGGAAATATTCGAGGCGGGCACGCTCGACGAGGCAACGCTGAATGCGCCCTACATGCTCGATGCGATACTGCTCGATATCAAGCTGCCCGGGCTGAACGGGGTGGACGGCATAACGCTGCTCAAACGCAAATGGCCGCAGGTTCCCGTGCTGATGCTGTCGTCTCAGGACGAGCTGGAAACCGTGCGCCTGTCGCTTGCGCGCGGCGCGGCCGGATTCATTTCGAAGGCGGATACGGCGGACAAGATCATCGCGTTGCTCAATCTTGTCTTGCGCGGCGAACTTGCAGCGCGGAAGGCTCCGGCGGAAAACGAAAGAGGTGCCGCGCATTTGACCCCGCGCCAATGCGAGGTGCTCGACCTGCTGTGTCAGGGCATGTCCAACAAGCTGATCGCGCGGCGGCTAGGCCTCTCGGAAAATACCGTGCGCGGACATGTACAGGGGATACTGGAATTCCTGCAAGTGTCGAGCCGTTCCGAAGCCGCATTCGCGGCGCGCCGCAGGGGGCTGGTGAGCTGATGACAGCCTGGAACGTGCTGCATCTGGATGAGGATCGCATTCTGGTTGAGCAGTTACGCTTGTTACTGCGCAATGTAGGCAGCACGGTTATCCCCGGATTTATTTTGGCGCTCCTGTTGTTGTGGGTGCTATCCAACGACCATAACGCGCCCGCGATGCGGATATGGTGTGTCGCGGTATTGTTGTCCAAAACCAACTTCTATCTTCTCGCGCGCCGCCATCTCGCCGTCGGCATTGCACCCGATCGCGCCCAGCATCTAGTCTGGTTGCTGTTGCTCCTGAGCGTTGTGGATGGCGCCCTGTGGGGCGCGTTGGCGTGGGCTGCGCTGGATACAGCGTCAGGCTCTGACGTGGTAATGGTATTCGCCGTCAACGCGGGCATCGTGGGCGGAGCCGTTTCACTGATGGCGCCGATATTGCCGGTGTTTGTTTCGTTTGTGATGATTGTGCTGCTCGTCGGCGTGTCGAAAATATGGCTGCTGCACAGCCAGGACTCTTACGCGCTGGCCGTAGCCAGCATTTTGTATATTGCCGCGCTGCTGATTCAGGGATTCAACAGCTCCCGTTCGGTGCGCGAAGCCATCAAGCTGCGCTTCGAAAACAAAGAACTGGTGGATCAGTTGCGCATCGAAACTGAAATTGCCGAAAAAGCCAAGCGCGAAGCCGAATACGCCAATACCGCAAAATCCAAATTCCTCGCCGCAGCCAGCCACGACCTGCGCCAACCGATACACGCTCAGGGGCTGTTTCTGGAAGTGCTTTCGCGCACCGAACAGACTCCGCACCAGCGCGAGCTGCTCGCCAGCGCGCGTGCCGCATCGGAAGCCTCCAGCGAGATGCTCAATACGCTGCTCGACTTCTCGCGCATCGAGGCGGGGGTGATCGAACCGCAAGTGCAAACGTTCCGCCTGCAACCCATACTCAACAAAATCGAAAACGAACTCGCGCCTCAGGCCGATGCAAAAAACATCGTGTACCGCTCGCGCGAAACCAACATCACCGTGCAGTCCGACCCGGTGCTGGTGGAATTGATCTTGCGCAATCTGGTGTCCAATGCGATCCGCTACACCGAACAGGGCGGCGTACTGGTGGCATGCAGGAAGCACGGCGCCCGCGCCGTATTGGAAGTCTGGGATACCGGCATCGGCATTTCACCGGAACACCAGCAGGAGGTATTTCGCGAGTTTCACCAACTGGGCAATCCTGAACGTGATCGCCACAAAGGCCTGGGACTGGGGTTGGCGATTGCCAAGGGGCTGGCACACGCGCTGGGACACGATTTATCCCTGTCTTCTGCGGCGCAGCGCGGCAGTGTATTCCGTCTGAGACTCCCCATAGACACGACGATTGCAGTCGCGCAAAACGCCATGATCCAGAGCAAAACCCGCGTGCTGAATGCGCGCGTCCTGTTCATTGACGATGATGAAATCGTGCGTGCGGGAATGCTGCATTTGCTGCGCGATTGGGGCTGCGAATGCGAGGCGGCCGAATCCATCGAAGAGGCACTCGCGCTGGCGCGTGTACACGCCCCCGACGTGGTCATCAGCGACTATCGCCTGCGCGAACAGCGCACCGGGGTGGAAGCGATCGCCGCGCTGCGTGCCTTGCTCGGCAACACTTTGCCCGCATTATTGATTACCGGCGATACCGCACCGGAACGTTTGCGCGAGGCACAGGCCAGCGGCATTCCGCTACTGCATAAACCCGTATCGCCCAGCAAGCTGTACCGCAGGGTGGTGGAATTGCTGCAAAAATCCGCCTAACCGCACGCGCCTATCGCACCGCAACTGGTGCAAAACTCGCAGCCGTCTTTCTTGATGAGCGTGGCATTGCCGCATTCCCTGCACCGCTTGCCCGCC
>JBBIJL010000105.1:0-7503 GCA_037446005.1 Gallionellaceae bacterium
CCGCTCCCGCGCAAGCCGACGGTATGGCCTCAGGCGAGATGCTGGCGCTGCTCGACATCCAGCGCGTGGCGCTGGAAAAGCTGGAGGTGGAATTCGTCGGCGCCAATGCGCAAAGCCATTTCTTTGCACTGCAATCGTTGGTCGCGCATTTCCCCGCCGGGCAACCGCTGGCGTTGACTTTGCACGGCAGCGTCGAAAAAAAATATCCCTACAAGCTCGATCTCACCGGCGGCGCGCTGGCCGATCTGGCGCGCGCGGACAAGCCGTGGCCGTTCGACCTGACGCTGGGTTTTATGAGTTCGCGCCTGTCGCTGAGCGGCAGCGTGACGGGTTCCGGCGGGACGGTCAACTTCGGCCTCGGTACCGAAAATTTAAGCGAATTCGAACAGCTGTTGCAGACCAAACTGCCTGCGGTGGGCGTTGCGGGAATCGCGGGTACCGTGAAGTATGAGCCGGGCAAAGTCGCGCTGGAAAATTTGAGCGGGGTGATGGGCAAGACCACGCTGACCGGCGCGCTCAAGGTCGATTACGGCGGGGCGCGCCCGAAGCTACAGGGCGCGCTCACGCTGCCGGTATTGGATTTGCGCCCGTTCATGAGCGGGCAGCCCGCTGCCGCCGAAGCGCCGCCGCAAAATTTCGCCGAGGTGTACCGCGAGCTTGCCCGGGCGACTTTCAGTCTGAAGGAACTCAACAGCGCGGATGCCGACCTGACTCTGCGTGTCGGGCAGTGGCTGAGTCTGCCCGGCGATGTGCGCGACGCGATGCTGCAAGTGAAGCTGGAACATGGCCGTCTCAGCATACCGGTGCGGGTCACGGTGGCGGATGTGGTTTTGGCGGGCAGCGCCAGCGCCGATGCCAGTGCAAGTCCGGCGCGTTTTGGATTGGCGCTGGGTACGCATGACTCCAGCCTGGGCAATCTGGCCGGGCTGTTGCTCGGCATGCCCGATGTGCGGGGGCATCTGGGGCGCTTCGCATTGCGCATTGCGGCGCGCGGCGACCGCGGCGCGGAGTTGATGGACAGTCTGGATGTGCGGCTGGATGTGGAGCGCGGCAAGTTGAGTTACGGCAATGCCGAGGGCGGGCATCCGGTGCAGTTTTCCCTGCACGAGCTCAGGCTGGCGCTGCCCGCCGGGAAAGAATTGCGCGGCGAGATGCACGGCGAGTTGCTGGACAAAACTTTCAACGCCACGCTGTGCGGTGCAACGCTGGCGGCACTCATGCAGCAGGCACACGCCCCGCTTGATTTTGAGTTGCAGGCGGGCAGCGCCAAGGTCGGGGTGCATGCGCTGCTGCAACCGCCCGCAGAAAACTCGGGAGCGGAAATCAACTTCGAATTGGCCGCGCCGCATTCCGGTGAGATCGCCGGCTGGCTCGGGCTCAAGCCGGGGGCGGATGTTCCCGTCAACTTGCACGGCAACTTCCGCAGCGGCAGTACGGGCTGGCATCTGGCCGATTTTGCCGTGCAGTTGGGGCATAGCGCCTTGTCTGCCGATGTGTTGCGTACCGTGCAGCAGGGCAAGCCGCTCACCAGGTTGCAATTGACGGGCGAGCTGGTCGATGTGGACGAGCTGCAAGCGTTGTTGCCCGAGCGCGGGGAAAAAAAGGCCGAGCCGACACCGGCTGCGACCAACCTGATCGACATTCCCATCCTGCCGCGCGGTATCAGTCTGGCGGACGCCGACATCGCGGTGCGTATCAAGCGCATTGCCGGCGCCTCGCCCTTCGCCGTGCGCGATGTGCGTTTCGACGGGCGTATCCGCGACGGCATGATGAGCGCTTCGCCGTTCGCGGCCAATGTGGCGGAGCATAATTTCAGCGGCGCGCTCCTGCTCGATTTGCGCAGCCGGGAGCCGCACGCGCAACTGTGGCTGGGCGCGGATGCGCTGGACATCGGCGGCGTGCTGCACAAGCTCGGCGTCGCGCGCAACATCGACGCCGGTATCGGCCATCTGGGTTTGCAGCTGGATTTGCATTCGAGCCGTCTGGGGCAGTTGCTGGCGCAGTCCGAATTGCTGCTGAATTTCGAGGGCGGGCACTTTGCCTTGCGCGATGCCAACACCGGCGGTGCGCTGCGCATCGCGCTCGACCGTGGCGAGCTCAGATCGGCGCCCGGCGCCGAGGTGTATCTCGACCTGCACGGAGCGCTCGACGGCGTGCCCGTTTACATCGGCATACAAACTGCCAAGGCCGCCGATCTGGTTAACCCCAACCTGCCCATTCCCTTCAAATTCAATGCGAGCACATCCGGCGCGGCCATCCAGTTGGCGGGCGACATCGACCGTCCCTTCAGCAAGACGGACATCGAACTGGCGCTCGACATGAGCGGTATCCGTCTGGATAACCTCAACGCGCTGGCGCATGCCTCATTGCCTCCTTGGGGACCCTGGGCGGCATCGGGCAAATTTCATATGGGCACGGGCGGTTATGAGGTCTCGGCATTGCGCTTGCAGGTGGGCGGCAGCCAGCTCAACGGTAGCGGCAAGGTCGATACCCAAGCCGTGCCGCCGCGCATCGACGTGGCGCTGACGGCTCCGACGATACAGCTCGACGATTTCCGTTTCGGCAACTGGTCGCCGGAAAAAAATCAGGCGGCAAAGCCGCAGGATAAAAGCGATGCGGGCGATCAGGCGCAGCAGCTGTTAAGCCGCGAAGTGCTGCGGCGGCAGGATGCGTATCTGGACGTGAGTGTGGGGCAGGTCGTATCCGGCAAAGACCTGCTCGGCAGCGGCAAGCTGCAAGCGCGCTTGCAGCATGGCCGCGCCGACATCGGGCCGGTGGTGGTCAACACGCCGGGCGGCTCGGCATGGCTGCGCATGGGCTATGAGCCCGGCGAAAAAGACGTGGCGGTCGAGCTGCGCGTCGAGGCCAAAAAGTTCGACTACGGAATTCTCGCGCGGCGCATCGACCCAAGCAGCGAGATGCGCGGCGTGTTCAGTCTGGATGTCGATGTCAGCGCCCGCGCGCAAGCACTGTCCGAGCTGCTGCGCTACGGCAAGGGCAACATCGACTTCGCCGTGTGGCCGCAAAACCTCAAGTCCGGCCTGCTCGATGTGTGGGCGGTGAATGTGCTGATGGCACTGCTGCCCGCCGTTGGCGCATCGGACGAATCGAAAGTGAACTGCGCGCTCGGGCGCTTCGTGCTGCTGGACGGCAAACTGTCCGACAAGACCATTCTCATCGACACCAGCCGCATGCGCGTCACCGGCACCGGCGGCGTGGATTTCGCCACGCAGGAGATCAATTTGTACGTGCAGCCGCACGCCAAGACGCCGCAGTTTTTGAGCTTCGCCATTCCCGTCGAACTGAGCGGAACGGTTGACGACTTTCATGTCGGCGTGCGCGCGGCGGATGCCGTGGGCATGCTCGGGCAGCTTGCCACTTCTGTGGTGCGCGTGCCGCTGCAAATGCAGTTCGGGCAAGCGCTGCCCGCCGACGGGCGCGATGTGTGCGCGGCGGTGGAGTTCAAGCAATAACGCCAAACGATATGCCGCTCTTTGTTAAACTACGGCCATGAGAATTCACCTGTTCATCATTAACCGCATCCGCCAGTTGTTCGCGCTGTTTTATGCGCTGCTGGCGCGGCGCTGGAAGAAAAATTTCTATTTGTATCTGGCGGCGGTGTTCACCGTGTTTGCCATTGCCGATACCGCCTTTTTGCATGTGACGCAGAAGATGCGGCAGGGCGCGTTCGACGCGATGGTGCGTTACCGCATCAATCCGCCCAAGCCGGATAAAGATATTGTGATCGTCGACATCAACGAGGCGAGTCTGGCGGCGATGGCGAAGGACTACGGTCGCTGGCCGTGGCCGCGTCAGGTGCTGGGCGAGTTTGTCGAGCAGGTGGAGAAGCAGCATCCCAAGGCGGTGGTGTTCGATATTCTGTTCAGCGATGCCGATGTGTACAACGCCGATAGCGATGCCTATTTCAACACGGCCATCGCGGCCAGCAATAATGTGTACTTCCCGCTGCTGCGGCTCGATGCGGACAGCGATGCGCTGAGCCAGATCAAGCCAGCCATGATCCCCGGCGTTACCGCGCTGTCGGATGCGGCCGACAAGGAGGCTACGGTGGCGGTGGTGCTGCCGCACTTTCAGGCGGCGCTCGACGGCGGGCGCATCGGCTTCAATAATATTTATCCCGATGTGGACGGCACGGCGCGGCGCTATCAGGTGTACCGCGACGATTACGGCTGGAAGATTCCTTCCCTGCCCGCGAAGCTGGCCGCCGATCAGGGCTGGCAGCCCGCTCCCGCGCAGGAGGTGCTGCTGAACTGGCGCGGCCAACCGTTCTCGTACCGGTACGTCAGCTTCAGCGATGTGTATGCCGACATGGGGCGCAAGCAGAAGACCCGCCCGCAGGACGAGTTCAAGGACAAGATCATCATCATCGGTTCGACCGCGCCCAGCCTGTTCGACATCAAGCCCACGCCGATGAGCAAGATGCACCAAGGCGTGGAGATACTCGCCACCGCGATCGACAACATGAAGCATGAAGATTACCTGCGCTTCCCCGAGGCGAAGCTGGTTTATCTGCTGCTGACGTTGTCGCTGGTGTGGGGCACGGCTTGGGCGTTTTACGCCAACGTCGGGCGCGACAAGGTCAACCGCCTGTTCGGCTTGTCGCAGTTTTTGCTGATCGGTATTTCCTACGCCAGCATCAATTTCAGCAACACCTACATCAACCTCACCGGGCCGGTGGCGCTGGCGGTGGCTTACTTCACGCTGTCGCGCATTTATGCGGCGGGCACATACAAAGCGCTGGAGCAGAACATGGTGCGCGTGTCGCAGGAACGCGGTGGCGAGTTGAACGGCACGCTGCTGCTGATCCGTCTGGATAGTTCGCAGAACCTGATGGTCGATGTGGTGCTGGAGCGCATTCGCAACGGGCTGGAACGTTCGGGCAGCGAACTCAAGAGCGTGGATGTGATCAAGGGCGTGCAAAAAGGCGTGTGGGATTTGCTCGAATACACGTTCACGGTGTCGTGGGTGTCTGATCCTGCCGATGCGTCGGTGCAGGCGCGTATAGAAGCGGATAAGGAGGCGGTGCTGGCAACGCTGCCGCTGTTGTTGCGCAAGAATCTGGCGCGGCCGGAAAACGTGGCGAGCTGGTTTGCTTATCAGGGGCGCGTTTCCGGCGGCGACAAGGCAAGGTCGAGCTGGCGCGTGCTGTTCGCCGAGGCGATACTGGAGTGGGAGAAACAACAGGAGATGAAAGCATGAAGGTAATAGGGATAGGCGCGGCGGCGCTGCTGTGCCTGCTGCTGCAATCCGCCGCGTTCGCCGCAGAATCCGGCGTGGCGCTGAAGGCGGACGACATCCGCGCGGAGCCGTTCGGCGATGCGAAAGCGGTGGGGCAACTCGCGGCCAGCGACAGGGTGGAGATCGTCGGCAGGAACGGCGGCTGGTTGCAGGTGAAAAGCGCCAAGGGCAGCGGCTGGGTGCGCATGCTGAGCATCCGCAAGGGCGATGCGAAAAAAAGCAGCGACGAAACTGCCGGTTTGCTCCAGCTGGCTTCCGGCCGCGCCGGCACGGGCAAGGTCGTTGCCAGCACCGGCATACGCGGCCTCAACGAAGAGGAATTGAAGGTGGCCAAGTTCAATGCGGAAGAATTGAAGCTGGTCGAATCGTATGCCGTATCGAACGCGCAGGCGCAGCAGTTCGCCAACGAAGGCAAGCTGAGCGCGCGTCCGTTCGAGCACTTGCCCGAAGTGGAATAGGAGAGGCCATGAAGATTGCGAAATATGCGTTTGCGGGTTTGCTGGCGGCAGCCTGCGCTTCGGCTGCGGCGTTCGACTTCGGCGATCTGGACAAACTCAAGGAGGCGCTGCAACAGCCCGAGGGACAACAGTTGTTGCAGCAGTTGCCGGTCAGTCCGCAACTCATCAATGTCGTTAAGGAAGTGGTGGGGCCGACGCAGGAAGAGGAGATCGCCATCGGCCGGCAAATCGCCGGCGACCTGCTGGGCGCCGCGCCGCTGGTGAAGGACGCCGCGCTGCAACGCTACGTCAACCACGTCGGTCGCTGGGTGGCGAGCCGGGGTGAGCGTCCCGATCTGCCCTGGCATTTCGGCGTGATCGAATCCAACGATGTCAACGCTTTCGCCGCACCGGGCGGTTATATTTTTGTGACGCTGGGGCTGTATCGCCTGCTGCAAAACGAAGCCGATCTGGCCGGTGTGTTGGGGCACGAGATCGGCCACGTCATCAAGCAGCATCACCTGAAGGTATTGCAGCAAAGCAAGTTGCTGGAGGCGGGCAGCAATGTGCTGGTCAGCAAGACCGGCAATAACGATGCGGTGCAGAAGCTGATCGGCGGCGGCGCCGAGATCGTTTCGCGCTCGCTGGACAAGGGCGCGGAATTCGAGGCCGACCGTATCGGCGTCGTGCTCGCCACCCGCGCCGGCTACGACGCCTACGGCCTGCCGTCGGTGCTGCAACAGATCGGCCATATCGCCAAGGACGAAGGCAGCGTCGCGCTGCTGTTCAAGACCCATCCGCAACCCGACGCCAGACTGGACAAGCTGGCGGCGGCGATGGGCGAGCGCTTCGACAAGGTTACGGGTGAAACGGTGGCGCAACGTTTTTACCACGCCCAAAACGGCGCAGCCGGATTAACCGCAGAATTAAAGAGCCCGACAAAATGAAAATAGCCATTGCCCAAATCAACTGCACCGTGGGCGACCTCGCGGGCAACGCCGCGAAGATCGCCGACTACGCGCAACGCGCCAAGGAACAGGGCGCAGCCATTCTGCTCACGCCGGAGCTCAGTCTGTGCGGTTACCCGCCGGAAGATTTGCTGCTGCGCGACGGCTTCTACCGCGCGTGCGATGCGGCACTGCGCGATCTGGCGCGGCAGACGCGGGGCATCGTGCTGATCGTCGGGCATCCGAGCCGGGACGGGGAGATCCGCTATAACGCGGCATCGCTGCTGCGCGACGGGCGGATTGCGGCCACTTATTTAAAGCAAACTTTGCCCAATCACAGCGTGTTCGACGAGGAGCGCTATTTCGCGCACGGCGACAAGGCGTGCGTGTTCGAGTTGGAGGGCATCAAGTTCGGCATCAATATTTGCGCCGACGTGTGGGAAGAGCAGGCGGCACGCTGCGCGCGCGATGCGGGAGCGGAAGTGCTGCTGGTGCTGAACGCGTCGCCCTACCATTTTGACAAACAGGTCACGCGCTACGACGCGCTGCGCGACCGCATCGGCGAGACCGGCATGAGCGTGGTGTATGCCAATATGGTGGGCGGGCAGGACGAGCTGGTGTTCGACGGCTCGTCTTTCGCGATGGATAGTGCGGGCGGCTTGACGCATCAATTTCCGGCGTTCGACGAGTTGCTCGGCATGGTTGAGTTGCGCAACGGCAAGCTGGTGCCGGGAGAAAAACAGCCGCTGCTGAAAGACGAGGCCAGCATCTATCGCGCCTTGTGCGACGGCGTGCGCGACTACATAGTCAAGAACCGTTTCCCCGGCGTGCTGCTGGGGCTCTCCGGCGGCATTGACTCC
>JBBIJL010000106.1:0-7282 GCA_037446005.1 Gallionellaceae bacterium
TTCGGGCACGACATGGCATTGCAGGCAGTTGGTGCCGTGAAAATTCTGCCCGGCGGGGATAGGCACCACGACCCGCATACTGCGGGTGTCTCCCGTGCCGATTTTCTTTTGCACGCTATTGCTGCTGATCGCCATACGATCCAGCTCGTCACCCGCATTCTCTTCGGGCAGGCCGCTCCCGAACGCGTCATTCACCGCCTTGCCGCGCGTCAAATGAAAGTCGAGCACGCCGTCCTGGCTGGTCATTTTCTTGAGAAAGGTGCCGCGCGTGGCGGCATCGCCGACACTTCCGTTCAGCATCATTCCGTTCAACGCGAGGAACGACTGCATTGCGCTGGCCTGAGCGCTTTGCGCGGCGTTTTGAAACATCTTTTCCTCAAACTGTTTCATCACCCAAACCTGCGCAACGGTCAGCACCACCAGCAACGCGAGTTGCGTCGGGATTTGCAGTTTGTTGCGCATTGCGAGTCCATGCCACCAAGTGCTCATTTTTCGCTCCTTACTTTTCCGATGCGAAACAGATTCCGCATCTTTCATTCGCTTCGCGCGCCCGCCGTTCAGACCTTGAAGTGTTCCACACTTCTCTTCAGCTCTTCCGCCACGTGCTCCATCGTGCTCACGGCCTGCACCGCACCCTGCACCGATGCATGGTTAGCCTCGGCCATGCTGGCGATGTTTTCCACATTGCGGGAAATATCCTGACTGGTGCGTTTCTGCTCGTTCACGGACGCGGTAATGTCGTCCACCCCGGCGTTGACGCTCGTCACCACCTCGCTTGCCTGCACCAGCACGACCGCGACTTCCTGCATGTATTTCTGGCTGCTTTGCAGCGATAGCAATCCGCTCTGCACTGTGCGTTCGACTTGCTCGCTTTGGTCGCCCAGCGTTTTGGTCACCACGTCGATCTGGCTGGCGGACTGTGCCGATTTTTCGGCCAGTTTGCGCACTTCGTCCGCCACCACGGCAAACCCGCGCCCCTGCTCTCCGGCGCGTGCGGCTTCGATGGCGGCATTCAAGGCGAGCAGGTTGGTTTGCTCGGCGATGTCGCGCACTTGCTGGGTCATGCTGGTGATGGTTTGCGTGCTTTTCACAAAGGCGTTCACCGAATCGGCCATCATGTGCACCGCCTTTTCGACCTGAGCGATTTCACCCATCATTTCTTGCAGACTGGCTTGCCCCTTATTCGCGCGCACCATGCTTTCCGTGGAGAGCGTCGCCACCTGCGTCGCGTTATCCGCCACCGAGGCAATGCTGACACTCATCTTTTCCACCGCTTCGGCGGTGCCCGCCGCCGCATCGCTCTGGCGCTGCGAACCCGACACGATATTCGCCGTATCGGATGCCAACGCGTGAGCCGAGGTCACCACTTGATCGGCATAGCCGTGCATCTGTCCGACGATGGTTTGGAAATTTTTTGCCAATTCATTAAAGGCCATGCCGGCTTGGCCGATCTCATCCGTGCTGCGTATCGCAACACGTTTGGTCAAATCGCCATCGGTCTGCATCTTCAGCATGGTCTGTTGCAACTCTCTGGTCGGATAGATCACGCGGTCAATAATCCAGCTAATCACAAAGAACAGAAATACCTGCAACAGCAGTTGCCCGCCCCATAGCAAGAGGCTGGCCTTTTTCATGAGCGCATATTCTTCCTGCAGATTGAGCGTAATGCTGGCGGCACCGTTGACGGTGCCTTCCGGCACGATATGACATTGCAAACAGTTGGTACCGCGAAAATCTTTTTTGGCGATGAAGGGAACGACAACGCGCAGGGTGTCTTTGCCGCCTTCATGCGTTAAATTGCTGTGCACCTTGCCGCTGGCGAGCGTCGTTCGGTCCAACTCGTCCTTGGACTGTTCTTCCGGCAGGCCGGGGCCGAATTGATCTTGCACCGGCTTGTTGCGGATCACGCGCAACTCTTCCACTTTTTCGGAAGAGCCCATTTTTTTCACGTAGAGTTTGCGTTGCTCGACATCGCTAATCAGGCCGTTGAGCATGAGCATATTCAGCCCGTTAATCACGCCATCGGCAGTCACCTTGGCCTTCTCTTCCGCCTCAATCAGTACGCGATCCTCGAACTGGTCGAAGGCCCAACGCTGAGTGAACACCATGATTACGAGCAAAATAAGCTGAATCGGTATCTGTAGCTTATTTTTTAGCGACAGTGCGCTCCACCAGTTTTTCATTTTCTCCCCCTGCCTGCATTTCGATTTTTAGAAATTCTTTTCGCGTTGTTCTCAATAGCGGCAATCCAGAACAAATCTTTAATTTATTCAAGCCAGATAGCCTGCAAAGTACATTTGTAATATGAGCTTTGACAGCCCTATTCCGGCTGCACAGCGGCAAATTTTGCCGCGCTTCAATCCGCGCCGTATGCCTCTTTGCCCATCTGCCCCCGCGAAATTTTGGGGGCAGTAATCCCGTTTCGGCACATTGCCGACACTGCTACCTTAGTGTGTTGTATGCAATGCGCCCTGCGCGGCTCCCGGTGTCGCGACAGGTGCGGAACCGGCAGCTACGCCGCTGGCGCCCAGTATTTTTCCCGCGTCGCCATTTTCCGCATCCACTTCCACCGTCCCCCCGTCGTGCTGTGCCGCCTCTTCCGCCTTTTTGTTCAGCACGATAATGCTGATGCGGCGGTTAATCGGGTTGAACGGATCGCTCTTGTCGAACAGAACCGCCGATGAAAGCCCCACCACGCGAATGACTTTCGACTCATCCATTCCTCCCGCAATCAGTTCGCGGCGCGAGGCATTGGCGCGGTCCGCGGATAAATCCCAATTGCTGAAGCCTTTCCTGTCCGAAGAATAGGGCTGCGCATCGGTATGCCCGCTCAGGCTCACTTTGTTGGGCATCTGGTTCAGCGTCTTGCCGATCTCCTGCAAAATCTCTTTGGTGTAGGGTTCCAGTTCTGCCCTGCCGCTGCGAAACATCGGCCTGTTCTTTTCGTCCACGATCTGCACACGCAGCCCTTCGCTGGTGATGTCGAGCAGAATCTGGCTCTTGAACTGTTGCAGCTTGGCATTGCTGTTGATGGCGTTTTCGATGCTCACCTTCAGATCCTTCAGCTTGGCGAGTTCTTTCTCTTTCTCTATGCGCAGCAAATCCGCTGTCGCGGCTTTGAGGTTGATAATTTTTTTCTCGCTGGGCAACTCGCCTTCTTTCACCTGTCCCGATGATTTGGTCAAATCTTTGCCGCCGCCCTTGATGATGCTTGAGCTATCGCCGCTGCCGCTGCCTCCCATCATGGCAACCTTGAGCGGCGTTTTGAAATATTCCGAGATGCCTTGCAAATCGCCCTTGGCAGTCGAACCCAGCAGCCACATCAGCAGGAAGAAGGCCATCATCGCCGTAACGAAGTCGGCATAAGCGATCTTCCATGCGCCGCCGTGGGCTCCGCCCGTCACCTTCTTGATGCGCTTGATAACGATCGGCCGTTTCTCTTCACTCGCCATGTTGTCGCTCCGTTGCTTGTCTGTTCATGGCTTGCTTAACGTTTCTGCTTTACGTGCTCTTCCAGTTCGACAAAACCCGGACGTTCTGTAGAAACCAGTACTTTGCGGCCGAACTCAACCGCCATGGCTGGCGCATAACCGTTGAGATTGGCGAGGAGCGTGACCTTGATGGTCTGAAACATTTTGGTGGACTCATCGGCCTTTTGTTCGAGCAAGCCGGCTAGCGGCCCCACGAATCCGTAGGCCAGCAAGATACCTAGGAACGTTCCCACCAGCGCATGCGCAATCAATATGCCCAACTCGGCGGGAGGAATACCGACCGACTCCATGGTGTGCACCACCCCCATCACCGCTGCGACGATACCGAATGCGGGCATACCATCGCCCAACTTGGCGATAATGTGCGAGGGCAGCAATGCTTCGTGGTGATGTGTTTCAATTTCCACATCCATCAGATTTTCAATTTCCATTGCGTTGAGGTTGCCGCTCACCATGATGCGCAGATAGTCGGTGATGAACTCGACGACGTGATGATCGTGCAAAATTTTCGGATATTTCGCAAAGATCGGACTTTCTTCCGGCTTTTCGACGTCGCCCTCGATGGACATGAGGCCTTCTTTGCGAACCTTGCCCAGCAACTCATACAGCAGCGCCATCAGCTCCATGTAGGTATCTTTGCTGTATTTCGAACCTTTAAAGCAGGTTGGAAATGCTTTGAGCGTTGCCTTCACCGCTTTGCTGGTGTTTCCCACAAAGAATGCCCCGCCCGCAGCCCCGCCAATCATCAATAATTCTATCGGCTGGAATAAGGCGCCCAAGTGTCCGCCGGCCATGGCAAATCCGCCAAACACGCTGGCACACACCACAATGTATCCAATAATTACAAACATAACTCAGGCTCCATAAAGTCTGCACACCTCGAACTCGCTACATCGTAGCAACCCGCTGTCTCCGCAATCGGTATAACAACGCGGCAATTCTGTGGCATTTCCTTGCATTAATCAAAATCCAAAAGTCCCTCAAACCTCTCCGCTATTGCCATGGTGCCGCACAGCGAGGTTGAGAATATACACTTTGGTTGATGATAACGTCTGTAGCACCCCGCCTTTTTTGACAGATTTCTATCCTGCTCCGCTCTGGCGGAAAACCTGTTTTGACGATTGCATTTTGCGGGAAATGAGTTCGCGGATAAATCGGAGATCATCTGATTCTTGCGTAGGATTTAGTCTTACAGTTAGCGCGAAAGCTTGCTAATAGAGGCACTGCGGGCGGGCGTTACTTGTATTGATTGCCTCCGTACTGCTCCAGCATCCCGAGCATCGCAGCCGCCTTGTCTAACGTTTCCTGATATTCAGCGGCCTCGTTTGAGTCGGCCACAATGCCCCCGCCAACGGAACAGTGAATTTTGCCATCCACATAAATCATGGTGCGAATCGCGATGTTGGTATCCATATTGCCATCCCAGCCGATATATCCGACCGAGCCGCAATAAATTCCGCGCGGCGCAGACTCCAGTTGCCCGATGATTTCCATCGCGCGTTTTTTGGGCGCGCCTGTGATGGAGCCTCCGGGGAAACAGTCTTTCAACAATGACAATGCATCCCTGTTTGGCACAAGCTTTCCCGTGATCGTGCTGACCAGATGATGGACATTTGCATAGCTTTCGATTTCAAACAGCTTTTCAACCTGCACCGATCCGGTTGCGCAGCTTTTGCTTAAATCGTTGCGCAGCAGATCAACGATCATCAAGTTCTCCGCCCGGTCTTTGGGGTTGCCGCGCAGATCTTCAATAAATTGTTCGTCAGCGGCTGCATCGCGCCCGCGTTGGCGCGTCCCCTTGATTGGCTTGGTCTCAACGCTGCCGTTTTGCACATGCAGAAATCGCTCCGGGGATACGCTGAGAATTTGCACTTGCGGCAGGTTGAGAAATGCCGAATACGGCGCAGGCGCAAGCTGCCGCAACGTTAAATAGGCGTCGAGCGCATCACCCGATGCGCTGGCTGTAAAACGTTGCGCAAGGTTTACCTGATAGCAGTCCCCCGCGATTAGATATTCGCGTATTTTATTAAACGCAGCACTGTATTCACTGCGCAAGGAATTGGCCTCGACACGGCCAGTTACGCGAAAATCATTCTTTCGCTGCACGTCTTTTTTTTGCAGTCGCGCCAGTATGTCGGGCAACGCCTTTACTGTCTCCGTGGCGCGCATGCGCGAAACCAATCGCGCCTCTTGCTCTTGATGGTCAATCAATACCGCCCAGTCATATATTCCAATAGCCATATCCGGCAAGCACTCCGTGCGGTGTTCGTGCTGCGGTAGCTTTATCCAGCGGCGCGCAAGATCATAGCCCCAATACCCCATAGCGCCACCGCAAAATGGCATTTCCGGCATACTCGAAATGGGGGCACCCAACTGCTCACGCAGCAAATCGAAAGGATCGGCAGCAGACTTGCGCAGGCCTGTCGCATCGCTGATTTCCGTATACTGTCCCTGCGTAACCAACGTTGCAATCGGCTGCGCAGCAAGAATATCGTAGCGCCCCCTTCCACCGCTATCCAGCCAAATTGCCCACGGCAATTCCGCGATCGCCGCATAGTAATCGCTACCGTCACTGCTATATGGGATGGGCGTGCTATACAGCATCAATGATAAAATATGCTAAAAATAAAAGGGGCTTTATGACTACCATCGTCGCTGTCAGGAAAAATGGAATTGTCGCTCTTGCCGGCGACACTTTAACTACTTTTGGGAACACGCGCTTGCACGCCAGTCAGGATGCATCCCACGACAAAATTTTACAAATCGGCGATAGCTATATCGGAGTATGCGGCAGCGCCGCCCACCATCTTGTACTCACAAGCCTGCTCACAAAATCGACGGCTGTTGAACTCCACAGCAAAGCCGCAATTTTTGAAACCTTCAGAAAACTTCATCCGATTTTAAAGGAGGAATGCTTCTTAAACCCCAAAGAAGACGAGGATGACCCCTACGAGTCCAGCCAGATTACGGCACTTATCGCAAATGCCTCAGGTATCTACGGGATTTATTCTATGCGTGAAGTGTTCGAATACACCCAATTCTGGGCGATAGGCTCCGGCCACGAATTTTCTCTTGGCGCAATGCACCATGCATATCCGCTATACGACAATGCGGAAGATATAGCCCGTGCTGGCGTAGAGGCGGGAATTGCCTATGATAAAAACAGCTCTGCTCCCACCACCCTATACAGCACAAAATTACGTATATAAATCCTAGTCTTGCAGACACCAAAATGCAGTCTTCTTATAGTGACGCAGTCTTTTGGAGTAACGGAAATAATCCCTACCTACCGTAACCTAGTTGTCCGATTTTGAGCAGACACATCATACCTATTGAGGTGTCCAGATTGCGCTTGGACTCATCGACGCGATGAACCGCACTATGCCTCGACTTCAAACTTCACTTGGATGGATCAACAAACCAGCCCCCTTTATTTAGGGGGCACACTGCCGCGCGCCACTTCAAACACAAAGACCCGCCTCACATCCGACAAACCGTGAATCAGCCCCCAATTTCTACAGGGGCTGCCTCACGGCCTTCCACCACATCAATTCGGCTTGCTGATGCCTGGTGTCGGAAAAGGCCAAGTCGCAGCAGGACGCACTGGAGCAGGAGCTGACGGAGCCAATGTTGCAGGAGCTGCTGTCACTGGCTTTACAGCTACTGGCTTAGCTGCCGGTGCCGCTTTGGGAGCTGCCGGCTTCTTGGCTGCTACTGCCTTTTTAGCTACTGGCTTCTTGGCTGCTACTGCCTTTTTAGCTACTGGCTTCTTGGCTGCCACTGCCTTTTTA
>JBBIJL010000107.1:0-7199 GCA_037446005.1 Gallionellaceae bacterium
GCACTCGGAGGAGGAGGCCGCCTCTATCAGTGCGCGGCAATTGAAGCTGTCCGGCGTGCGCAGCAAGATCGACGCGGAATCCGACTATAAAGAGACCGAACCGCCGGCGCAGCGCCCCGATGAGGGACACGGCTCTTTTCGCGCAGGCCTGGCCGCAGGGCAAATCGGCGCGACCTCCTACACGCAATTGAATCTGCGCGGCGGTTATCACGACGGTCTTGATCCGCAGAGCGGTTTTTCGCAGGGCGCCAGTTCGAAAATCGGCGATTTGTATTTGCGCCAGAATGCCAACCGCATCCGCTTCGAGCGGCTCGACCTGTTCGATGTGTTCGCGCCCGCAGTGCAGACCGAATGGGTTAAGCCGCAGACGATCAAGATGAACGTTTCGATCCGGCGCGAGGTGTTGCAGGATGACGCACTGTCGCCGACCTCGTTGCGCATTCAAGTCGGCGCGGGAAAAAGCTATAACCTGGGCAGTGCGGCACGCGGCTACATTCTGGCGGATAGCGTGACCAGTTTGAATGCAACGCCCTCGCTGGCGCTGGGGCCTACTATCGGGGCGGTATGGGCGCTAACTCCGGGTTTGCGCACCGAACTGGTTTCCAATACCTACTGGAATGTCGGCGGCGAAATAAAAGACGTGTGGTCGTATCGGTTGTCGGCCGGTTTGGCGTGGGACGTGCTCAACAACCAGAACAACATGCGCGTGAATGTGGTGCATCAGGGGCTGGGCAGGGCGGTTGACCCCGCGCGCAGTTTCACCGATGTGCAGTTGGCCTACTTCCATTATTTTTAATGCCCGTGGCACGGGCATCAAAAATGGCAGCGCGAGGCTGCCATTTGCAAACGCAGGTTCAGGGATAACGCTTAGAACTTGAAGTTGCCGCCGAGAGAAAGTCCTCCCCAGCCGTTGAAATTCAACTCCGCATTGATCTTGGGCGTCAGGTCATATTGAACGCCGGCGATGTAGTAAAAGCCGCCGACGGTGGGGGAACTGCTCCAGCCGCACCAGTTGCCCGAGCAAGAGGCGGAGCCGAAGCCGAAACCCAATCCGGCAAAGGGGTGAATCTTGCTGTCCAGTTTCAATTGCTTGTTGAAGTCGTAATACGCGCCGCCGTAATAGATATTGTACGACCACGAATAGTTGTTGCCGAAACCGCCATAATCCACCGAGTAGCGGTCATAGCCGACACGCGCTTTGACGGGCTCATTGTTGACCATCCTAGAGATGTCGTAGTCGGCACGCAGGGACAGGACGCCGCTATTGGCGAAGCCGTATCCCGCGCCCACGCTTAGTTTCGATTTGTCGAAGCCTTCCGCCAGTGCCGGTGCGGCAACTGCGGCAGACAACAAGATTGCAGATAAAATTTGCTTCATTAATTTTGTTCCAAAGTTAAGTTGATAAAACGGTGAATGCAAAACCGGAAACTATTCCGGTTCGTCCGACTATAGCGAATTATTCTTGCGCCTGCTATCGCGTGCGCTCAGAGCTGGATGTGGGGCGCGAGCGCGATCAGGGCGTAGCGCGCGAATTTTCCGGTCAGCATGAACAATGCGGCGTGGAACGGGTTCAGCCGCAGCCACCCGGCTGCGACACACAGCGCATCGCCGATCAGCGGTGCCCACGCGAGCAGCAATGCGGGCGCCCCGTACTTCCGCACTGATGCGACGTGTTTCAATTTTTGCGTCATCGGCAGCATCCAGCCCATACCGAACGAGATCATCCCACCCAGCGTGTTGCCGAGCGTGCCGAGCAACAGCGCGGGCCAGAACAGTTCGGGATGGAGATGCAGCACGCCGAGCAGCACCAGCTCCGAGCCGCCCGGCAACAGCGTTGCCCCCAGAAAACTGGAGAGGAATAGTCCCCACAGGCTGAGGTCGCTGTTGAGCAATCCGTTGAGTGCGTCCACGTGCCTAGTCCAGCGTGCGGCGGAAAGTCTTCAAGCCGACTCCCAGCACGACGGCGATAAACAGGAACAGCGGCCAGATATGCGGCAGCAACAATTCCAAGCCGTTGCCTTTGAGCAGGATGCCGCGCACCAGTTGCAGGAAGTGGGTGAGCGGCAGCGCGTTGCCGATCAGCTGCGCCCATTGCGGCATGCCGCGAAACGGGAACATGAAGCCGGACAGCAGGATGGAGGGCAGAAAGAAAAAGAACGTCATCTGCATGGCCTGCAACTGGTTGCGCGCGATGGAGCTGAAAGTGATGCCCAGCGTGAGGTTGGCGCAGATGAACAGCAGCACTACGCCGTACAGCAGCGCGAAGCTGCCCAGCATCGGCACATGGAAGATCCAGCGCGCCGCGAGCAAAATCACGCTGACCTGAATCAGGCCGATGAGAATGTAGGGCACGATCTTGCCGGTCATCACTTCGAGCGGTGTGGCGGGCGTGGCGAGCAGGTTTTCGAAGGTGCCGCGTTCGCGTTCGCGCGTCATGGCGAGGCCGGTCATCAGCACCATGGTCATGGTGAGGATCACGCCGATCAGTCCGGGCACGATGTTGTAGGCGGTGATGCCTTCCGGGTTGTAGCGTTTTTGCACGCGCAGTTCGACGAGGCCGGTCTGTAGTGGCGGATGGAAGCCGGGCAGGTCGGGCGCGAACACTTCGTTGCCGATGCGGTTGAGTACGGCGAGCGCGCCGCCTGCCGCGACCGGGTCGGTGGCGTCGGCCTGCACCAGAATGGCCGGGCGTTCGCCGCGTATCAGCGCACGCTGGAAATCAGGCGGAAAGGTGACGACGAATTGCACATCGCCGCGATTTAATAATTGCTCCGCCTCGCGTTCCGTATCGACCGAACCGACGAGATCGAAATAAGCACTGTTCTGCATGGCGGCGATGTAGTCGCGCGTGAACGGGCTGGATTCGTGCAGCAACACCACGGTGGGCAGATGTTTGGGGTCGGAGTTGATGGCGAAGCCGAAGATCAGCAACTGGATGATGGGGATGCCGAGGATCATGCCGAAGGTCAGCCGGTCGCGCTTGAGCTGGATGAATTCCTTGATGACGATGCCCAGCCAGCGCTGCCATGACATGCGGCGGAAATGCAGATGCAGGCGCTTGATACTCATTCGAACTGGTCGCGCGCGTCGCGCATCAGGTGGATGAACGCATCTTCCAGCGAAGGCGTGCCGCGCTCGATCAGCAATTCGTGTTCGCGCCCGAAATCCTCAATCGCCAGTCCCAGCAGTTCCGCGTCGCGGCCGGAGACGTGCAGCGTGGTGCCGAAGGTGGTGACTTGTTCCGCCCCCGGCAGTTCCCGCAAGGCTTCCGCATGGTGATGCGCGTGCAGGCCGGTGACTACCCAGGTGCTCAGTTTTTGCGCGGCAACAATCTCCGCCGAGGTACCGCTGGCGAGCAGGTTGCCGTAAGCGATGTAGGCCAGACGATGGCAGCGTTCCGCCTCGTCCATGTAATGCGTGGACACGAGAATGGTGATGCCTGCGGCGGACAGGCGGTGGATTTCTTCCCAGAAGTCGCGCCGCGCTTTGGGGTCAACTCCCGCCGTCGGCTCGTCGAGCAATAGCAGTTTGGGGCGATGCAGCAAACAGGAGGCCAATGCGAGGCGCTGCTTCCAGCCGCCGGAAAGCGTGCCCGCGAGTTGGTGCTGGCGCCCGCTCAAGCCTAATTCCTCAATCGCCTGAGCGACCGCTTGTTTGCGCGCCGTCATGCCGAACATGCGCGCCACGAACTCCAGATTCTCGGCGATGGTAAGGTCGTCCCACAGCGAAAATTTCTGCGTCATGTAACCGACGTGTTTTTTGATCTCCACGCTTTCGTTGAGCACGTCGTAACCGAGGCAGGTGCCCGCGCCGCTGTCCGGTGTGAGCAGGCCGCAGATCATGCGGATCGAGGTGGTTTTGCCGCTGCCGTTGGGGCCGAGGAAGCCGAAGATTTCGCCCTGTTTTACCTGCAACGCGAGATCGCGCACGACATGTTTGTCGCCGAAGTGCTTGTTGATGCCGCGCACGTCGATGGCAAAAGTCATTTGAGTCTGACTTCGACGGGCAGGCCGGGATGCAGGCGCGGGGCGTCTTGCGGGGACGGGGTCGCTTCCACGCGGAATACCAGTTTCTCGCGTGAGCCCTGGCTGTAAATGACGGGCGGGGTGTATTCCGCTTGTGCGGCGATAAAATTGATCGTGGCAGCGATGGGGGAGGTGCAGCCGTCGCAATGAGCCTCAATCGCCTGCCCGATTTTCAGGCCGGACAATAGGGTTTCCGGAACGAAGAAACGGATGCGGCGTTTGTCGTCCGGCAACAGGCTTGCTACAGGTTGGCCGGCGGGCACCCATTCGCCGGCGCGGTAATACAACTCGGTAATTTCTCCGCTCGCCGGGATCAACACCGTTTTGTTATCGACCTGCCAGCGTTTTTGTTCGACCAGAGCATGGGCGGCGGCAAGTTCGTCTTCCGCGCTGCGTACTTCCGCCGAACGGCCAAGCGTCGCCTGCGCGCTGGAGAGTTGCTGGCGCAACACTTCCACCTGTGCCGCATCGCGCGTTTTGGCGGCGCGTGATTCGTCGAGGCGGGCGATGGATACATAGCTTTGCGCGGCCAGCGCCTCGTTTTGTTTCACTTGCGAGGTGGAAAGTTTCAGAGCCGCTTCGGCCGCCTGCAACTGTGCTTCGAGTGCGGCGATTTCCTGCGGGCGGCGCGGGTTGGTTAAATTGCGCGTGCGCTCTACCGCCGCATTGGCTCTGGCTTGCGCTTCCTGCAAGCCGTGCACCTCCTGATCGGCGGATAAGGTGAACGCCGTTGCGCCCTTGGCGGGATGCTCGCCGCGCGCCACGTTCAGTTTTTCCAGATATCCGGCCAGCGGCGCGGAAAGGTATACCCATTCGCCTTCCACATAGCCCTGATAAAACTGCCCGGCCGGTTTGTGGCATGACGTCAGCAGGAGGAGCGCGGTTAGCCAGAGCAGTCGATTTTTCATGATGCGGATCCTTGTGCGGGAGTCAGCACGCGCATCATGGCGGCGATGCCGTTGCGCACTTCGTTGGCGGACTCTTTGTTCAGTCTGGCCTGGTGCATGACGGCCAGGCCGATAACCGTGGCATGAAACAGCATTGCCGCTTCTTCGTCGGCGGCAATGCCCGCTTGTTCGAGCAGCTTGCGGATGGCCGCCCGAACCTGCCGGATCAGTTTGCGCAACAGCTTGCGGATGTCCGGGTCGCTGTCGGCGGCAACGATCAGGCCGATAAAGACGCGCGGCGGGAAGCCGTCGATCATGATGCCGGAAACGGCTTCCGCCAGCGTTTTGCTGCGGGGCTCGGCTTTTAACTGCGCCGCGACGTTTTCCATCAGGGACGACAGGGTGTACTCGGCAATTGCCAGCAACAGGCCCGCACGTGTGGGAAAATAGTAAGTCAGGTGGCTTTGTTTGATGTTGGCCGCTTGCGCGATTTGCGGCTGTGTCAGCGCGGTTACGCCTTTTTCGCGCAACAGCATCGAGCCTGCGGTTAGAATGTCGTCTTTGATGCCCATTTGACCACCCGAGAATCATCGGTTTTGGTAAGGCTACCAAATTCGACTATCATTGACAAAGCAATTTATCCGACAGATATGCAGGAGACCGATTTTATGAGTTCACAAGTTTCGTTGAGGGATGTACCGAAGACCAATATCTTTCGCAAGGGCGATGTTTTCGTGCTGTTCGGCGAGTTGTTCGGGCGGGGGTATGCCAACGGTTTGATCGACGAGGCGCGCAAGACGGGCATGACGATCATCGGCGTGACGGTAGGCCGCCGCGACGAGAACAATAAACTGCGCCCGTTGACTGCGGAGGAGCTGGCGCAGGCCGAAGCCAATCTGGGCGGACGTATCATCAATGTGCCGCTGATGGCAGGCTTCGACTTGGATGCGCCCGCTGGCGAATCCACGCCGACCGATTTGCTGGCCGACATGACGCTGAAGAGCTGGCAAGACGATAAACTCGACTGGAAGCAGATCGAGCGTTGCCGTGAAGTGGGTGTGCAGCGTTTCAAAAATTCCGTGGCGCAGGTGATGACCGAGCTGGATAAGTTGATTCCTGACGGCAGCAACGCTTTCTTTGCGCACACCATGGCGGGCGGCATTCCCAAGGTGAAAGTGTTTTTGGCCATCGCCAACCGTATTTATAAAGGCCGTGGCGAACGCTTCCTGTCTTCCAGCGCCCTGCTCGACAGCGATCTGGGCAAGCTGATTCTGATGAACTTCGACGAAGTCACCGCAAACACATTCCAGCATCTCATCGAAGGCAGCGCGGCGATTCGTGCCCGTCTGGAAAAGACCGGCGGGCAAGTGCGCTACAGCGCCTACGGTTACCACGGCACCGAGATTCTCATCGACGACCACTACCAGTGGCAGACCTATACCAGCTACACGCAGGGCAAGGCCAAGATGCGCCTCGAACGCATCGCCGAAGCGGCGTGGGCGCAGGGCATCAAGGCGACGGTATACAACTGCCCCGAGATTCGCACCAACTCCTCGGATATTTTCGTGGGCGTAGAGCTCTCGCTATTCCCCCTGCTCAAAGCTTTGAAGAAAGAGCAAGGCGGAGCTTGGGCCGAAGCGCAGTGGCAGGCTTGCCGCGATGTATTGCAGGAAGGGCAAACGCTGGAAAGTCTGTTGCAGATAATCGACGACTACAATGCCAGCGACGTGATGAAGCGTTTCCGCGATTTTGCGGCTTGGCCGATGGCAAACTCGGTCGAGCTGGCCGACGTGATGATCGGAACCTCGGAAGCAATCACCAAGATGCACAAGAGCCGCGACGCGCTGGTGACCGACGTATTGAGTTCGCTGGTGCTGGAAGGTACCGGGCCGTTGATGTTTCATGAGTCTTCCAACCCGGCCGGTCCGGTGCTGTGGCTGAATCACGATGTGATTGCCAAACAGCTCAACGTGTTGCACAACTAAGCACTGGGGCAGTACGGGGACGCCCGGCGTCCCGACGTTTGCAGAGGGGGCACGTTTTTCGTGCCCCCTCTGCTTTTAGTGGCGCTTCTTCGGTGCCATGAGGTCGGTAATCGTGCCTTCCGCCATTTCCGCCGCGAAGCACAGCGTTTCCGACAGTGTCGGGTGCGGGTGGATGGTGAGGCCGATGTCTTCCATGTCCGCGCCCATTTCCAGCGCCAGCACGCCTTCGGCGATCAGCTCGCCCGCGTTGGTGCCGACGATGCCCATGCCGAGGATGCGGCGCGAGGTCGGATCGAGCAGCA
>JBBIJL010000108.1:0-7192 GCA_037446005.1 Gallionellaceae bacterium
GATGCCCAACAGCGTGTTGCACAGCGGCGAGCTGTGCCCTTCGCATTTGATTTCGGGATGCTGCGCGAGCAACTGGCACAGCAAAGTTGAGCCCGCGCGGGGCAGGCCGGTTACGCCGATAAAGTTGGGAATCATTTAAGTTACTCTTCAAAAAATGAAGCCGGATTATCCATTAAATTCAAGCCGGCTTGTAGGGAACGTAAGCACGCGTCCAACCCCGCAATTTTTCTGATGCGCCATGTCACGGATAGGATAATGTGGATACCTGTAGGAGCGAGCCCCACATTGCCACGCGAAGAGGAAAAAATGTCGCCAGCCGGATTGCCGCAGCAAAAACAGTTGATCGCCGCCCTGCTTGATCCCGCGCTTTACCCGCACCAAGCAGCGACAGTGCGCCTGATCGAAACGCATATTTCCTGGGTGCTGCTGGCCGGGCGCTATGCCTACAAAATCAAGAAGGCGCTTGATCTGGGCTTTCTCGACACCACCACACTCGAATCGCGCCGCCACTTTTGCGCCGAAGAAATCCGGCTCAACCGCCGCCTTGCGCCGCAGCTCTACCTCGGGGTCGCAGCCATCGGTGGCAGCCACGCCCAGCCCGAGTGGGACGCGCAACCGGCGATTGAATACGCCGTCAAAATGCGCCGCTTCGCGGCGGCGAAAACTTTTGAGCGCCTGCTCCCGCGCAACAAAATCGAAGCCCGGCATATCGACGCCTTGGCAACCATGCTCGCGCAATTCCACACCGGGCTACCCGCCGCCGCAGCCGACACCGCAGACCTGCGCGCCGCACTCGCGCAAAATTTTTCGCAGCTCTCCGGGCTGTTGCCGGATGCCGCGGATACCAGCAAGTTGGCCGCATTGCAACAAGCCTGCGAATGCGCATACCGCGATTGTGAGCAACGCTTGACGGAACGCTGCGGCCACGTGCGCGAATGCCACGGCGACCTGCATCTCGGCAACATCGCGCTCATCGCCGGCCAGCCCGTGCCCTTTGACGGCATCGACTTCAATCCCGCGCTGCGCCATATCGACGTGATGGATGAAGTAGCCTTCCTGTTCATGGATCTGCTGCATCACCGGCGCGCCGATCTCGCCTACCGTTTTCTCAATGCCTATCTGGAACAAACGGGCGACTATGCGGGCGTCAAACTGCTGAATTTTTATTGCGCCTACCGTGCCACGGTGCGCGCCAAGGTGAATGCCATTCGGGCTAACCAAACGGAAATGGCGAATCGCGCCCGGCGGGAAGCCATGGCCGCTTGCCGCAACTATCTCCAGCTGGCCGGCGCATGTCTTACCCCGCACCGCCCCCGCCTGCTCATCACCCACGGCCTGCCCGGCTCCGGCAAAAGCACCTTCGCTCTGGCCGCGCTGGAACGCATGGGCGCGATTCGTCTGCGCTCGGATGTGGAACGCAAACGCCTGTTCGGATTGTCCGCATTGGAAGAGAGTCGCCCCGGGCAGAACATCTACAGCGCCGAGGCCACGCGGCGCACCTACGCCCATCTATTGGCAACCGCGCGCAGCTTGCTGAACGCGGGCTGCACGGTGATCGTGGATGCCGCGTTTCTCAAACAGGACGAGCGGGAAATGTTCCGCGAATTGGCGCGAAGCATGCACGCGCCATTCGCCATCGCCTCCATGCAGGCAAGTGAAACAACCTTGCGTGCGCGCATCCTGCAACGGCAGATGCGCTCCGACGACGCTTCCGAAGCCGACCTTGCCGTGCTGAAAAAACTGCAAGAAGTACAAGAGCCGCTCTCGCAACGCGAAATGCAGCACACTGCAATTTTCACCGCTGAAAATGCCGCAGCCCGCACCGGGAACTCATGGAATGCGCTGGCATCGCTGCTGGGTAATTCCGACTAAATGCGCCGCGCCTGCGCAACGGGATGAAAGCTATTGGCCGTTATCCTGCTTATCGTGACTCAACCCGGCTGTCACCGCCTCGATAAACAGCCGCTCCTCCAGCGGACGATAGCAGAGATAGCCCTGGATAAAATCGCAACCGTACCCGCGCAGTTCCTGTAGCTGGGTTTCAGTCTCCACCCCCTCTGCCACCAGTTTCATACCCAACGCCCGTCCCAGTCCGATCACGGCGCGCACGACGGTGCGACTTTCCTGATTGCTCTCGATGCCGTCAATAAACGCTTTATCGATTTTCAACACGCTGACCGGCATACGGGTCAACTGCGCCAGTGAAGAGTATCCCGTGCCGAAATCATCAACGGCGACGCGCAGTCCGAGGTCGGCCAATTTGCGCAGCACGCGCAGATTGGTTTCCACGTCGGCCATCAGCGAAGTCTCGGTGATTTCAATCAGAATGCGCGTCGGGTCGGCTCCCGTCTCGCGCAGTATGGAGGTGAACTCCTCCGCCAGATCAGCTTCGCTCAACTGGCGCGTCGAGACATTGATCGAAATATACGACGGCGCGGCATCGCCCCAGCGTCTGCGCCAATCGACCTCAGCCTCGCATCCGCGCCGGAACACCCATGCGCCGATGGCGATGATGGCCCCGGTTGTTTCCGCGATGGGAATAAACACGGCGGGAGAAACCTCGCCTCCCGGGGGAAACCAGCGCAGCAGCAACTCGGCGCCGACAATACGGCCGCTCTCCGCCGATACGATGGGTTGGAAACGCGGCGAAAATTCCCTGTTCTGAATGGCCAGCCGCAAACCCTGCGTAACGGCCAAGCGTCGATGCGCCTGCTCTTGCAGGCTGCTGCTGAAAAACTGCCAGCCGTCGCGCCCCTTCTCTTTCACGGCATACATCGCGGTATCGGCGGAGCGCAGCAGGTCATCCGCGGAATGCGTGCTGCCGTGGCCGATCGCGATGCCGATACTTGCCGTTACAAACAAGGGGGTGTGATTGAATTCCGTCGGCTGGCGCAACGCGGCATTGATCCGCTCCGCGATAACCGAGATCGTGGTCGGCTGCTCGAGCTGCTCGCACAGCACGACGAATTCGTCCCCGGCCAGCCGGGCGACGGTGTCGCCCGGACGCACCTGTTCCAGAATTCGCGCGGACACCGACTTGAGCAGGGCATCGCCCGCCTCGTGTCCATAGGTGTCGTTCACCAATTTAAAGCCGTCGAGATCGACAAACAGCAAAGCGATACTCAGACCTGTGCGCACGGACCGATCCAGGGCATTGCCGAGCCGCTCGCGTATCAGCGCCCGGTTCGGCAACCCGGTCAAGGTATCGTGGGTCGCGCGCTGCAGCAGTTCCTCTTCGGCTTTTTTGCGGTCGGTAATGTCGCGCATCGTCACCACCAGCATCCACTCGTTGGCAGATGTCCTTACTTTGGCAATCGAGGCTTCCAGCGGAAAAAACGTCCCGTCCTTGCGATACCCGGTAACTTCGGTGCGCGCCCCCATGCGCCGTTCGGTCTCATCGCCCAGAACGAAGCCTTGCACCAACTGCACATGCCGCTGCCTGAAATGCGGCGGCAGCAATTGATGCACCGGCATCCCCATGAACTCCTCCGGCGTGTAGCCGAACAGCAGGCAGGCGCTGCGGTTGCATTCCAGAATCGTCCCGGCCGAATTGGTGGCCAATATCGCCATATCGGCCATCGCAAGTATCTGGTGGGCCGTACCCACTTTGTGCATCGCATCGCTCACTTCCACGGCCAGACGGGCAATAACCTGCGGAGTCATGGCAGACTCGTGCAGCCTAGTATCCTGTGCCAGCTCCTGATAGCGCTCTGGAATCTGCGGTGCCATGCGTCCGAATTTCTCAACGATGGTGAACGTGCCATCCGCATTGCACCGCGACAAATAGGTGTTGACATAAGCGTGGTGCGTTGCCGCATCCATTTCCACTTCGCCCTGCGGCGAGGTCAGGCGTATATGTTCCAATGCGCCGACCAGCGCTTCAGCCTCCGTCGTGCCTGCCTGCTCCACCGCTTTGGCGAACGCCTTGACGCACAGGTAGGTGCCTTCGCCGAAATTGGATTGCACCCCGTTACCCTGCGGCCATATCCCGTCGATACCGGGCTGGCGAGCCAACCGTTCGAGATAGCGCTTGTTTTCCGGTGTATCCACCGACATGAAATAGGTGTTGCTGGAATAGAAGCCCTCGCGCACCTGCGCGGGCAGGCGGCTCACCATCACCTCGTCGTAATGCCCCATCACCACCGCCATGCGTTTCTTCAATCCCATTTCGGTGAAACGCGTCAGCAACATGATTTGATCCGAACCCGCAAAGTACGGGACGAATACATCGGCACCGGAACGCGCCACTTTTTCAAGCAGCACATTGATCTCCGCCGGATTAACATCAATGGGGAGATACTCCTCTCCCACGATATCGCCCCCCAGCTTTCTCAACGAACGCTTGGCCGCGTCGATCGAACCGCGCGGCCACTCGTAATTGTTTCCCGCGAAAAACATTTTGAGACCGTAATGCTCCGCCATGTAGGGGATCATTTTGTCGATCTGCTGATTGGGCAGTGCCGCAAAATGGAAAAAGTAGCGGCCAGAGATACTGCCTTCGTAAAACGAAAAATTCAGATAGGGAATGCGTTTGGGTTCTGCCACCTGAGCGGCCACGGCGATGCGGGAGTTGGAAAGCAGATTGCCGATGATGGCGACGCAGTGATGTTGCTCGATTAAACGCAGCGCCGCAGGAACGGCCGTCGGCGGCAAACTGCCGTCATCCTCGACGACCAATTCCAATGGCCGCCCGAGCACCCCGCCCTGCTCATTGATCTCGTCACAGGCAATACGCGCGGCATGAACAATCTCGGCACCGTATATTTCGACCAATCCTGTCAATGGCGGCATCAGGCCGATTCGGATCGGATCGGCTATTTTATTTGCGCTCATACTCTCCCCTTTGTCCGTTGCGATTATGCAGGCTATCCGCATGAGTGAGAAGGTAATTCATGTATTTCCTTCATGACCGGATGAAGGCCTCGCTACGTTATTTCGCGCTCACTTCCTAAAATTTTTTGCATTCGTGCCGATACTGGAGTCGGGTTGATCCGGATTTATTTGGGGATCGGCTTTGAGTTTATGCCGGAACAGGAACGCAGCCCGTCCCGGAAAATGTGTACAGGCACGGCAAATTCCCGAACACACGGGGATTATTGACCCTATTCCGCAACAGACTCCCGGGCAGTTACTGGCATATTCCGAAATAGCGCAATCTGCCCTCATCCCAAGCAAGCTCTATGCAATAAAGCAAAGGCGGGAAAGGAAAAGTAGCGCCCGACGGAACAGGCCCGGTGAACTATCGAGCCCTAACCGGATCAATGACTTAATGGAAATAAATAGCTAGCCATACCACGCACTGATGAGTAGTCACAACCGCCCTATTCCCGACTTATTCCGGGATCCCATGTTATCCGTCGCCGCAAGCGCCACGGGGCAAGGGGGGGCTTTTGCGCCCAAAAAGAAGCCTATCGTTGCGGCCTTGCTCGCCCTCATCGCCAGCGGGTTGCTGGCGCAGGGTGCTTTTGCCGCCCCCGTCGGCGGGCAAGTCAGCGCGGGTTCGGGCAGCATTGCCCGGGCAGGCGCCACCACCAGCATCACCCAAAACAGCCAGAATCTGGCGATCAACTGGCAGAGCTTCGGCATTGCCCGTAACGAAACCGTGAATTTTATCCAGCCCAATGCGGCTGCGATTGCGCTGAACCGCGTCACCGGCCAAAACCCCAGCCAGATTCTGGGCAGCCTCAACGCCAACGGTCAGGTGTTCGTGCTCAACCCCAACGGCGTACTGTTCGGCAAAGACGCGCAAGTCAATGTCGGCGGTTTGGTTGCCAGCACCCTGAACCTCGGCGATACCGATTTCCTCGCCGGCAAGCACGCCTTCAGCGGCACAGGCGGCGCAGTCATCAATCAGGGCGCACTCACTGCCGCGCAGAACGGCTACATCGCCCTGCTGGCGCCGGAAGTGCGCAACGAGGGCGTGATCGTGGCTAACCTCGGCGCCGCGCTGCTCGCCGCTGGCAATAAAGTCACGCTCACCCTCAACAACGGCTCGCTGCTTTCCTACAGCATCGACCAAGGCGCGCTCAACGCGCTGGCCGAAAACAAACAGCTTATCCGGGCCGACGGCGGACAAGTGTTCATGTCGGCCAAGGCTGCCGACACGCTCAGCACGGCAACGGTCAACAACACCGGCATCATTCGCGCGCAACGGGCGCAAAACGTCGGCGGCGTCATCAAACTGATGGGCGACATGCAAAGCGGCACGGTCAATATCGGCGGCACGCTGGATGCCAGCGCTCCCGACAGCGGCAGCGGCGGCTTCATCGAAACCTCGGCTGCGCACGTCAACGTAGCCGACAACACACAGGTCACCACCGCCGCCGCAAACGGTAACAGCGGCACCTGGCTGATCGACCCGGTGGACTTCACCATCGCCGCCACGGGCGGCAACATCAGCGGCGCAACGCTGTCGGCCAATCTGGGCGGCGGCCCCGTCACCATCCTGAGCAGCTCGGGAACAGTTGGCACGCAGGGCAACGTGAACGTGAACGACAGCGTGACCTGGACGGCCAACAAACTCACGCTCAATGCGCAAAACAACATCAACATCAACGCTGGCCTGAACGGCTCGGGCACGGCCAGCCTCGCGTTGGAATACGGCCAGAGCGCCGTCGCGGCGGGCAACCTCAGCGACTACCTCATCCATGCGGCCATCACGCTGCCCGCCGGCAACAGCTTCAGCACCAAGCTGGGCTCGAACGGCGCGATCAAAGCCTACACCGTCATCACCGCACTCGGCGCGGCAGGCAGCGTCACCACGACCGATTTGCAGGGCATGGGCGGCGGACTCGCGGGCAATTACGCGCTCGGCGCGGACATCAACGCCGCCGCGACTTCCGGCTGGAATGCCGCTGCGGGCTTTACCCCGGTCGGCAATGCGACCACCGCATTCAGCGGCAGCTTCGACGGGCTGGGCCACAACATTTCCGGCCTCACCATCAACCGGTCGGGCAGCTCCGATATCGGCCTGTTCGGCAATGCGGGCGCGACGGCCGTGATCCGCAACGTCGGGCTGGTCGGCGGCAGCAGCAGCGGCAGCCTCAACGTCGGCACACTGGTGGGCAGCAACTCCGGCTCAATCAGCAACAGCTACGCCACCGGCAGCGTGAGCGGCAGTTTTTATATCGGCGGACTGGTGGGCAACAACTCCGTCAGCGGCAGCATCACCAACAGCTACGCCGGCGGCAAC
>JBBIJL010000109.1:0-7123 GCA_037446005.1 Gallionellaceae bacterium
GCCGCTGGTGGTGGTGGCGTAAGTGCCCGCGTTCGTGCCGCTGCCGCCTGCGGTGACACCGGTGAGCACGCCCGCCGTTTCGCCGTTGACCAGCCCGCTGGCGGTGAAGCCGCTCACGCTCTGCGCTACGCCGTTATACGTGACCGTGCCGCTGTTGGCGGTGACCGTGGCGTTGGCTTTGTTCACCGTCAGCGCGCCGTTCGCATAGGTAATGGCGTAGTTGCCGGAGGTCAGGCCGGAAGGTGTGATGAGATAACTGCCCGCGTTCACTGCACCCTGCGATGTGCCGCCGTAGGCCAGCGCACCGCCCAGTACCGCGGCGGTCTCGGCGTTGACGAAGCCGTTATAGCTCACGCCGTTGCCGCCGCTCCAGGCCAAGCCGTCGTAGGCCTTCGCGGCGTTGCCGGCCGTGACGGTCAGCGGCGCCTTGGCCACCGTCACGCTGCCTGTGTATAGGATCTGGTACCCCGTCGCGGTGGCGCCCTTGCCGCTCACGGCGCTAGTCGTGCTGGCAGAGCTGGTAGCCGTCGTCGAGGTGCTCCAGATCAGGCCGGACGTATTCACCAGGCCGCTGGCGTTGGCGCCCGCCTGGTCGAGGATGCTGGCAACGCCAAGCGTCGCCGCCGAACCGTAAGTCTGGCTGGCGCTGGCGGTGAGGGTGATGTAAGGCAGCGTCTTAATCCCCGGATAGGGGTTGCCCGTCCCCCAGTTGGCCGCGCTCCACGCGCCGTCGTTGGGAGAGGAACTGAATGGGCCGTTGGTGGACCATTGCGCGGAGGTCAACCCGGAGGTGGCAGCGCTGCCGGCGCTGCTGCCCTGGCCGGTGGTAGTGGCATCCCAGTAGCTGCTGACGGGAGCCGTACCGCCGCCCAGGTTGCCGATCAGCCCGCCCAACCCGCCCGCCACGGTGTTGCCGCTGACCGCACCCGCAGCATAGCTGTGGTCAATACCGGGGCCAGTGTTCTGTGTTCCAACCAGACCGCCGATCCACTTGCTTAAAGCGTTGCCAACGGGAGCGGAGACGCTGCCCGTCGCATAGCTGTAACTGATGGCACCGTTGTTGGTGCCCACCAGTCCTCCGGCTGCGGCATAACCGGCCCCGCCGGTCATTCCAGCCGAGACGCTGACGTTGGCGTAGCTGTAACTGATGGCGCTAGTGCCCGAGGTTGAACCGACCAGCCCGCCGACGATGTTAGTCGACGAGTAGACGCTGCCGCCGTCGACATAGCTGTTGCGAATGGTCGTGTTGTTAACCTTGCCTGCCAACGCACCAGTGCCCCCGTTGCTGCCGCCCGAGATGGCGACGTTCAGCAGCCCGATGTTTTGCAGCACGGCGTTGTTGGTCCAGCCAAACAGACCGAAATCACCGCCCGCGCGGCTAATCTTCAGGTTGCTGATGGTGTGGCCGAGACCGTCGAACTTGCCGGTGAACGGCGCGCTATTCGGATCGAAGATACTGGAGGGCCCCACCGGCTTGAAGCCTCCCGCCCAGGTGGTGGACGTGAGGTTGGCGTTGATGTCGGCGCCCAGCACGTAGTTGCCGCCAAGGTTCGCGGTGTTGGCGATGGCATTGCCATACATGCCTTGCAGGTCTGTTCCCGTCACGCTGTTCTCCAAGCCCAGGGTGGTGATGACCGTCCAGCCGGTCGGCAGGACGGTATCGCTACCTAGCCTGGTGCTAAAGTTGGCGCCGGCGGGCAAATTCACTTTCGCGCCGTTGCTCAGGTAGTAGTTGCTGGCATTGTTCAGGGCCACGGCGCCCTGGCCGTATTCCAGCGCGAGGCTGGCAGTGCCCGTACCGTTGAGGTTGGTATTGATGTTGATGTTGTTCTGCGCGTTCAGCGTCAGTTTATTGGCGCTCCAGGTCACGGCATCGTTGACGTTGATGTTGCCCGACGTGCCGCCCGTTCCGCTCGTGGAGAGAATGGTGAAATTGCCGCCTGCCAATGCAGCGCCGACCGCGGCGCCGGTCATGTTCCCGCCAGAGGCGGCAATGGTGAAGTCAACCGGGTCGATCAGCCAGGTGCCGTTCGCGCCATGCGCCGCAAGGGTGGTGACCTTCGTATCCGGGGCGACTTGCACGTGCGCCGCGCTGGTCTCGATGAAGCCGCCGTTGCCGTTCGGAGCGGAAGCATCCAGCGTGCCGCCGACGTTGACCGTGCCGCTCTTCATGTCGCCCAGCAGCTTGATAACGCCGTTATGGTTCTCGATGCTGCGCGCCTCAATCACGCCGGTGTTGTTCACCGCAGCAGTGGCCAGCGCATCCGCGGCCTGCGCGGTCATCAGCACCGTACCGCCGTCGGCCCGAATGAGCTGCTTGTTCTGCACCAATGCGTCGAGGGTTCCCTGGTCCACCTGGACGTTGAGCAGCTTGTCGCCTTCAAAATCCAGAGTGACCTGATTGCCCGCGGCCAATGCGACCGTGCCGAGGTGCGCGGCAATCACGCCTTCGTTGGAGACCTGCCCGCCCAGCAGCGCGACGTAGTTTGCATTGATCGAACCCTGATTGACGACGCTGCCGCCGGAGCCCGTGAAGGTACGTTTGCCTGCCATGAAGTCGGCGTCGCCGACGTTCAGCGTGGAGGCCACCAGCCCGCCTGCGCTCACTTGGGCGGTCTTGCCGAAGAGCACGCCGTTGGGGTTGAGCACCCACACTTGGCCGTTGGCATTCAGTTGGCCGAGTATCCGACTGGGGTCGCTGCCGAGCACGCGGTTGAGCGCGATGGCGGAAGCGTTGGGCTGGACGAAGTTGACGGTCTCAGAGCCTCCGATGTTAAAGCTCTGCCAGTTGATGGCGAGGTTCTGGCTGCTCTGGTTCACGGTCAGAGTGTTGCCACTCTGGCCTATCGCGCCCTGCCCCGCCGAGACCTGGCCACCGGTGGGCAGCGCATGGGCGGCAAACGTAGCACCGGCCAGCACGGCGGCGGTGGCGAGTTTGAGCGCGCCGCGCTTGCCACGGCTGCGCACGTTTCCAGTTGCGGCGACGTAAACACCAAGTGTGTCATTCCAAATCAGGTAGCAGGTGTAATTCATGGAAAAACTCCTCTTTTTCATAAGGCGCGCAATACGCAGAACACGCCATGCACAATGCCCCGTAACAAGGTGGGTATTGCAATCCGGATCGCGGCGCGGGCAATCACGGCGCACGCCCCAGCCACAGCGCCATCAGCGCGGAACGGTTCCCGACGCCGAATTTGCGGAAGATGTTGCTGACGTGCTCGTGGCTGGTGTGGTAGCTCTGCCCCAGGTCGGCGGCGATCTGTTTTTCGGACAGGCCCGCCAGCAGTCCTTGCACCACCTTGCGTTCCACCGGGGTGAGCGGCGCGCTGGCGATGGTCAGCCCATGGCTGAGCAGCACTTGGCGGTGGAACCATTTGATGCCTCGCAGGGCGTAAGCCAGCGCGTCGCGCTCTTCCGGCGTGAACGACGGCTGTCCTGCGCTGCGGAAGATCCCGAAATAGGATTCCGCATCGCGGTTCACCGGGAAGGCTACATAAGCCGCATCGACATATCCGCTCGACAGGTAATAGCCTTTGTAGAAGTCGCTATCGAACCATTCCGGCGGCACAACGTCCCGCAAGCGGCAGGCGCGAAAGCATCCCGACATCGAGACTATGCGAATCACCACGTCGTTGATAATGCCGCGCTCCAGATTGCGGCGTTGCTCCTTGACGGCAGCGTCGAACCTTTCGTTGGAATGGAGCACGTGCACAACCGGCGGCCGCCAGCCGTTCACCGGGTCGGCGGACGAAGCGTCGGACATGCGCACCACACCGATCCAGTCGGCGTTCTGTGCGCCGACCAACGCGCAAAGGCTGCACAACAGGAAGGTGAGCGCCTCATCAATGCGGGCGGCGTCAAAATCGGCCAGTTGGTCCCAGCAGGCATGAACGCGCTCACGCATATCCGCATTGGGCATGTGCAACTGCGGCGGCTCCGGAATCATGCCACTGGCGACGTGCTGGCTGGAACGAAACGGCTGGAAAGAGTCTGGGTTAAAAGCAGGGGGATTCAGCATGGGGCGAACTATGCCTGTCCGACACTCAATCCAACACCCCCTAATAAAGGGGTAAGAATTCCCCTACACAACACGCCTGTCGCCGCCAGCCAGACAGGCGAGGAAGCGAGCACCGCGCAACACAGCAGATGAGCACCGCAGTAGTTTTAACAGCCAGCCAGAAGTAGCGATGAAGCCGGTAAAGCCTCGATCCGCAGAGGCGCGGCGGCTTCCGCGCTCAGACAGGTTTGCCCAGCCACAGCGCCATCAGCGCCGGGCGGTTGTTGACGCCGAACTTGCGGTAAATGTTGGTGACGTATTCATGAATGGTGTGGGGACTGCGCCCCAGTTCGGCGGCGATTTCCTTTTCCGTCCGCTCGGTCAGTAATCCCAGCAAGACACTGCGTTCGGCGGGCGTGAGCGGCACCTCGGCTACCGTCAGGCCATGGCTGAGCATCTGCCGACGGCAAAACCACTTCAGACCGCGCAGGGCATAGGCGATGCAATCCCGCTCTTCCGGCGTGAACCGGGGGTGGGCACAGTCGCGGAAAATGCCGAAGTAGCATTCCGTATCATCGTTGAGGGGAATGCCGGCCCAGATGGCATCCCCATGATCGACGCCGCGATAATAAAGGCGGTAGTAATCGCCGTCGAACCAGCTTTCCGGGGCAAGATCGGCTAATCGGTTCGTGCGGAATTTACCCGCCAGGGCAATGTTGCGTATGGTGGTCTCGTCTATGCTGCCCCGGTCCATTTTCTTCACCTGTTCCAGCGTTTTCTCGTCTAGCGGACGGGAAGGCCGCAGGAAGCGGATGATGCCCGGTCGCCAGCCATGCGCAGGATCGCCCGGAATGAGGTCGGGCATGCGCACGGCACCGAGCCAATTGGCATTCTGCGCATCAATCAGGGCGCACAGGCCGGACAGCAGGAAATCGAGCGCAGCGTCCGCACTCGCCGCATCGTAGTCGGCGAGCTCATCCCACAAGCGGTGGATAGCATCTTCCCGGTCAGATGTCTTTTTCATCGCGGTCAAGCCTTGTCCGGGGATGCACCTGCGCGCGCCAGCTTGAAGCCAGCCACGAATTCGGCGAACTGCCCGCGCTCGATGGCCGCGCGCATGTCGGCCATCAGCTCTTGGTAATAATGCAGGTTGTGGATGGAATTAAGCCTCGCACCGAGGATTTCGTTCAGCCGGTGCAGATGGTGCAGGTAGGCACGGGTGAAGTTCTTGCAGGTATAGCAGGTGCATTGCGGATCAAGCGGTTTGGTGTCCAAGCGGTATTGCGCGTTCTTGATGCGCACATCGCCGAAGCGGGTGAACAGGTGGCCGTTGCGCGCGTTGCGCGTCGGCATCACGCAGTCGAACATGTCGATGCCGTGACCCACCGCCTCCACCAGATCTTCCGGCGTGCCCACGCCCATCAGGTAGCGCGGCTTGTCCTGCGGCAACTGCGGCGCAGTGTGGCTGAGGATGCGCAGCATGTCCTCTTTCGGCTCGCCCACCGACAGCCCGCCGATGGCGAAACCGTCGAAGTCAATGGCCTTCAGTTCGCGCAAGGATTCATCGCGCAGATGCTCATGCATGCCGCCCTGCACGATGCCGAACAGCGCATTGGTGTTACCCTCGTGTGCCTTTTTGCTGCGCTCCGCCCAGCTCAGGGACAGGCGCATCGACACCGCCGCCGTCTGTTCGTCCGCCGGATACGGCGTGCATTCGTCGAAGATCATCACGATGTCGGAATTGAGCACCTTCTGGATGCGCATGGATTCTTCCGGCGAGAGGAAACATTTGTCGCCATTCACCGGCGATTTGAACTCCACCCCGCCACCGGTGATCTTGCGCAACGGGCCTAGGCTGAATACCTGAAAGCCGCCCGAATCGGTGAGTATCGGACCATCCCAACCCATAAAGCGGTGCAGCCCGCCATGCGCCGCGATCACTTCCAGCCCCGGACGCAGCCACAAGTGAAAAGTGTTGCCCAGCACGATCTGCGCGCCCATGTCTTTTAATTCGAGCGGCGACATAGCCTTGACCGTGCCGTAAGTGCCGACCGGCATGAAGGCAGGAGTTTCCAGCTTGCCGTGCGCCAAATCCAATGTACCGCGACGGGCAGCGCCCGAGGTATTGTGTAAGGTAAATTTCATTGTTCTCTTTCGATTAACATCGCATCGCCGTAACTGAAAAAGCGATATTCGTTTGCCACCGCATGGCGATAAGCCGCCAGCAGTTTATCCATTCCGCCGAAAGCGCACACCAGCATCAGCAGTGTGGAGCGCGGCAGGTGGAAATTGGTCAGCAGCACTTCCACCACCTTGAAGCGATAGCCCGGTGTAATGAAGATGCGTGTCTCGCCTGCCCCTGCCTGCAATTCCCCGCCGGATGCAGCGCTTTCCAGAGCACGCAGACTGGTGGTTCCCACCGCGATGATGCGCCCGCCTCTGGCCTTGGCTTCGGCAATCGCATCCACGGTCGCCTGCGGAATGGTGTAACGCTCGCTGTGCATGACATGCTCTTCAATATGCTCGGTGCGCACCGGCTTGAAAGTTCCCGCACCGACATGCAGCGTCACATAGGCGGTGTTCACGCCCTTGTCGCGCAAGGCTTGCAGCATGCGCTCATCGAAATGCAACCCCGCCGTGGGTGCAGCCACAGCTCCCGGCTCGCGCGCAAACACGGTTTGGTAACGCGTATCGTCATCGGTGCCGGCGGCATGAGTGATATAGGGCGGCAAGGGCAGATACCCATAACGTTCGAGCAAAACGGTGACAGCTTCATCATCCTCAAAGCGCAAATGGAAAAATTCGCCCTCGCGCCCCAGCACCTGCACCCGGATTTTTTCGGCCAGCATGAAACGGCTACCCGGCTTGGGTGTTTTGCTGGCGCGCACCTGCGCCAATACTTCATGTTCGCCCAGCACGCGCTCGACCAGCACTTCGAGCTTGCCGCCGCTGTCTTTCTCGCCGAACAAGCGCGCTTTCAGCACCCGCGTATCGTTCAACACCAGCAGATCATGTTCACTCACCAGAGCCAGCAGATCGGAGAATTTCCTGTCCTCCGGGCGTTCGTCGCCCACCAATAACAAACGGCTTGCACCGCGCAGCTCGGGCGGATGCTGCGCAATTAAT
>JBBIJL010000110.1:0-7114 GCA_037446005.1 Gallionellaceae bacterium
CCCCCGATTTGCCTGCGGCAAATCGGGGGCAACGCATCCGCGTGTGAATGAATTGCTCGAAGAGGTGGGATTGCAGGGCAAGAACCTGCTTTACCCAAAACAACTTTCCGGCGGCATGGCGCAGCGGGTGGCAATCGCGCGCGGTTTGTTCAGTCAACCTTCGGTGCTGCTATTGGATGAACCATTCAGCGCGGTGGATGCTTTTACCAAGATGCGCTTGCAGGATCTCTTGCGTAATGTGGCCGAGCATCACCAAACCACCTTGCTGTTCGTGACACACGACATCGAAGAGGCGGTGTATTTAAGCGACCAGGTGTTGGTTATGCAGGCTAATCCTGGCAGGATCAAAGCCAGTGTGAAAATTGACTTGCCGCGACTGCGAGATAGGCGTGATACACGTCTGGCGCAGTACAAGGCAGAGATCCTCACTCACCTGGACGAAGCCGGCGGTGAGCGGTTAAACGATTATTTCGAAATAAAGGATGAGCCGCAGATTGAGTTGGCGCGATTGCAATTCGCGCTTTAAATAATTTTCCATGGAGTGAATTTAATGAACGCAGAAGAATTGCGGGCCAGTCAGGCGCCGCTCAAACAACGCTACAAAGACGATCCGGCTTCAGCCAAGTGGGTGTTGAAGGCGACAGGAGAACTCAAACAGCAAGGCCTGACAGTGCAGATCACCAGCGGCCATTCCAAGCCGGAAGCGGGATTGCATCCGGCCACCGGCGGCAGTGGTGCGGAAGCGTGTTCCGGCGACATGCTGCTGGAATCGCTGGGTGCCTGTGCCGGTGTCACCCTGACGACCGTGGCGACAGCCTTGGGCATTACTTTGCACAAGGGCGCGGTGCATGTCGAAGGTGATCTGGATTTTCGCGGCACGCTGGGCGTCTCCAAAGAGGTGCCGGTCGGTTTCAGCAATATCCGCCTGCGCTTTGAGGTGGACAGCGATGCCACGCCGGAGCAATTGCAAAGCCTGCTCAAGCTGACCGAACGCTATTGCGTGATCTTCCAGACCTTACGCAATCCGCCGCAGATGACGGCCACTCTCAACGCCTGACCCTACGATATGAGCACACATCAATTGCAGCGCGAGACCGTGCTGATCAAAGGCCTGCATGCACAGGACAGTCATGGCGAAGTGGTCAATCCCATCCACCTTTCCACTACCTTCGTGCGCAACCTGGATGGCAGTTACCCCGAAGGAAGGGTCTATAGCCGCGCCTCGGCAGTGGCCTACGACGAACCTGAAGCATTGCTGGCGCATTTGGAAGGCGGCAAGGAAGCGGCTCTGTTTGCTTCCGGCATGGCCGCTGCCACCACCGTTTTGCAGTCGCTCAAACCCGGCAGCCGCGTGGTGTTTCCTAGGCTTATGTATTGGGCGTTACGCAAATGGCTGTTGCACTTTGGCTCGACCTGGCAGGTGGAAGTGGTGTTTTACGATAACGCCGACCTCGCCAATCTGGAAAACAAATTGCGCCCCAAGGCGGAACTGTTGTGGATCGAGACTCCCGCCAACCCCACCATGGAAATCACCGACATCGCCGCCGCCGCCGCGCTCGGCCACCGTTACGGCGCGCGCGTGGTGGTGGATTCGACGGTGGCGACGCCGGTGCAGACCAAACCGCTGGAACTGGGCGCTGATCTGGTTCTGCACTCGGCCAGCAAGTATCTGAACGGCCACTCGGATGTGATCGCCGGTGCGTTGGTGACGGGGCAGCGCGATGCGCATTGGGCGCAGCTCAAAAACATCCGCGCCCTCTCCGGCAACATCCTCGGCCCGTTTGAAGCCTGGCTGCTGGCGCGCGGCATGAAGACCCTGTTCGTGCGTGTGCAAGCCGCCAGTGCCAGTGCTTTGTGGTTAGCACAACAACTGGCCCGGCAGCCACAACTGGACGTGTTGTATGCCGGACTGCCCGCCCATCCGCAACACGAGATCGCGCTGCGCCAGATGCGGGGCGGCTTTGGCGGCCTGCTGGCGATTCTGCACAAAGGCGGAAAGGAAGCCGCCATCGCCACCACCAACCGTGTCCGGTTATTTAAACGCGCCACTTCGCTTGGGGCGGTGGAGAGCCTGATCGAACACCGCGCGAGCGTGGAGGGCGTGGGGACTTTCTGCCCGGATAACCTGATCCGCCTGTCGGTCGGACTGGAGGCCAAAGAGGATCTGCTCGCCGATCTGTTGCAAGCCATCAATGAGGAGAATTCGCATGCCTGATGTCAGCACGCTAAGAAAGATATTGCACGAGAGCCACACCATCGCGGTGGTGGGCCTATCCAGTCACTGGTATCGCCCCAGTTTTTTCGCCGCGAAATACATGCAGGAACACGGCTACCGCATCATTCCGGTCAATCCCAACTACACCGAGATTCTCGGCGAAAAATGTTACGCCAGCCTGCTGGATATTCCAGAGAAGATCGATATCGTGGATTGCTTCCGCCATCCGAAAGAAATGCCGCTGCTCGCCGCGCAGGCGATTCAGATTGGCGCCCAAACCCTCTGGATGCAGATTGGCATCACACATGATGCCGCTGCTGAAACCGCCCGTGCCGCCGGATTGCAGGTGGTACAAGACCGCTGCGTGAAAATCGAACATGCGCGATTGTTCGGCCAACTCAATCTGTTCGGCGTAAACACCAGCATCATCTCGGCCAAACGCCCGCAGTACATTCCTAAATAAGCAAGCTACCGAGGCAACAACATGTCAGATTACCCCTACGATTTTGAAACCTTGTGTCTGCACGCCGGGCAAGTACCCGATGCAGTCACCGGCGCGCGTGCTGCGCCGATCTATCAGTCCGCTTCCTATGTGTTCGACAGTCCCGAGCATGCCGCCAGCCTGTTCAACCTGCAAACCTTCGGCAATGTCTATTCGCGCTTGTCGAACCCGACCTGTGCCGTGCTGGAGGAACGTCTGGCCGCGCTGGAAGGCGGTCGCGCCGCCGTCTCCACCGGTTCCGGCATGGCGGCACAAATGATTGCGATCCTCAATATCGTCGAAGCGGGTGACGAGATCGTCGCGGCGCGCACCTTGTACGGCGGCACGCATACCCAGCTCCATGTGAGTCTGCGCAAGCTCGGCATCACCACGCATTTCGTCGATCCGTCCAAACCGGAAAATTTTGCCGCTGCGATCACGCCCAAGACCAAGCTGATCTACGCCGAGACGATAGGCAACCCCTCCATGAACATCATCGACATCGAAGCCATCGCCGAGGTCGCGCAGGATGCTGGCATTCCGTTTTTTATCGACAACACCTTCCCTTCGCCTTATCTGTGCCGCCCCATCGAACATGGCGCGGATGTGGTGTTGCACTCGGCCACCAAGTTCATCGGCGGCCACGGCACCACCATGGGCGGCATCATCGTCGAATCGGGATTGTTCCCGTGGGATAACGGCAAATTTCCGACCATGACCGAACCCTCCGAGGGCTATCACGGCGTGCGCTTTTACGAGACCTTCGGCGATTTCGGCTTCACCATGAAATGTCGCATGGAGGGCATGCGCACCTACGGGCCGACGCTCGCGCCGCTCTCCGCCTTCCTGTTGCTGCAAGGGGTGGAGACGCTGCATGTACGCATGGACCGGCACTGCGCGAATGCGTTGGCGGTGGCGAAATATCTGCGCTCCCACCCGCAGGTGGCCTGGGTCAACTATCCCGGTCTGGAAGACAATCCCTACTACACGCTCGGTCAGAAATATCTGCCCAAAGGTGCAGGTGCGGTACTCACCTTCGGCATCAAGGGCGGCGCGGCAGCGGGTGCAAAATTCATCGACCATGTGCAATTCCTCAGTCACCTCGCCAACATCGGTGATGCCAAGACGCTGGTGATCCACCCCGCATCGACCACGCATCGCCAGTTGAGCGAAGAACAACAGATCGCCGCCGGCGTGCCGCCCGATCTGATCCGGCTCTCCATCGGTCTGGAATCGGTGGATGACATCATCTGGGACATCGAACAGGCTATCTGGAACATCGACCGCCAGGGAGTTCCGCCCAGGCCGAAAGAAAAGCCGCAGCCCAAGCGTGTGCGCCTTGGTCTGAATTGCGCGGTATGACGGCGTGATTCACGCGCCAAATCTTTTTTAACTTGAAAGGCACCCCATGAAAATTGGCATCCCGAAAGAGATCAAAACCAACGAAAATCGCGTTGCTATCGTACCGTCCGGTGTCGAGGCGCTGGTTGCCGCAGGTCATCACGTGACAATAGAACGGGATGCCGGACTGGGCAGCGGGTTCACCAACGAAATGTATGTCGCTGCCGGTGCGCACATCGCAGCCGATGCCGATAGCACTTGGGCAACAGCCGAGCTCATCGTCAAAGTGAAAGAACCGATTGCCGCCGAATGGCATCGCATCCGTGCCGGACAGCTTGTGTTCACCTATTTTCATTTTGCCGCAGATAGAAAACTGACCGAGGCCCATCTCGCTTCCGGCGCCACTTGCATCGCCTATGAGACAGTCGAACTCGCCACCGGCGAGCTGCCGTTGCTCACGCCAATGTCCGAGGTGGCGGGACGTTTGGCGGTGCAACAGGGCGCCAAATATCTGGAGAAACTTTACGGCGGGCGCGGCGTGTTGCTCGGCGGCGTGCCCGGTGTGGAACCGGCCAGTGTGCTCATTCTCGGCGGCGGCGTGGTCGGGCTGAATGCCGCCAAAATGGCTGCCGGATTGGGCGCGCAGGTCACGCTGCTGGATGTTTCGCTAGAACGCTTGCGTCACTTGGCGGATGTTTTGCCCAATACGGTGCGCCTGTTGTTTTCGAATCGTCACGAAGTACTGAGGCAAATCGCCGGCGCCGATCTGGTCATCGGCGGCGTACTCATCACCGGCGCACTCGCTCCCAAACTCATACGCCGCGCCGATCTCCAACTGATGAAACCGGGTGCGGTGATTGTCGATGTCGCCGTCGATCAGGGCGGCTGTATTGAAACAACGCATCCAACCACACACGAGCATCCGGTTTACGAAGTGGACGGCATCATTCATTACGCCGTAGCCAACATGCCGGGCGCGGTGCCGCGCACGGCCACGCTGGCGCTCACCAATGCCACGCTGCCATATATACAGCAACTGGCAAACAAGGGCTGGCAGGCTGCCGCGCGTGACAATGAGGCGCTGATGAAAGGGGTCAATATCGTCGCAGGAAAATTGACTCATGCGGCGGTTGCGGCTGCTTTTGCATTGCCGCTGCACGATGCGCGCACCCTGTCATGACCTTGCCTGTTATCGCGCCGACCTTCACCGCTTCCGAACATCTATCCGCGCAGTTGGGCGCTGAGGGCTATGCGGTATTGAGTCCTGCCGATGTGCTTGCCTTCGCGCAATGCCAGCGGTCCGAATTGGCCGCACTGCAAGCCGGATGGGACGACCTGCCGCCGGATCATTTTTTGCGGGATGGCGGACGCTATCGCCGCCGCCGGCATTCCAGCTTTGTGGTGGAAGCGGACGCTGTTAAACAGGTCCCGCATCGCGCTCATTACCAGCCCGTCGAATACAACGCCCTGCACGGCGGCATGCAGCGCATGTTCGAGCCAATCAAACCAGAATTCGTGCAAATGCCAGTTTGGCCGCGCTTGCTGCTCGCTATTGGCGATGTGTGTTCACAAGTGAAGCAGACTCAAACGTGGTTCGTCGAAGCGCATCAGTTCCGCATCGACACCACCGGCGGCATCGGTCGCCCCACCCCGGAAGGCGCGCATCGCGACGGTGTGGATTTTGTCGCCATCCTGCTGATGGCTCGCCAACACATCAAAGGGGGCGAAAGCCGCATCTTCGATGCACAGGGGCCGCACGGCCAGCGCTTTACATTGCTGGAACCATGGACATTACTCATTCTGGACGACCAGCGCGTCATCCACGAAACCACCCCCATTCAACCGGACACGGCAGACGGTTACCGGGATACGCTGGTGCTGACGTATCGCTCCGGTGGTTTTCTCGAAGCGGCCTGACTTCTTGCCAAAAAAATGGGAATTAGATAACCAACTTGTCGGACAGAATTTCAGCGTGGTGTCAGATTACGGGGCAATGTTGAACGCGTTCTCTACCGATTGCCTTTTGCCCTGTTGTGCGTGGCGCAAAGCATTTGACAATTCGCGGCAGAGCTATCGCCCCCTTTACTCCAAGCGGAAACGTGATCGGCATCCATCTCGGATAGCTTATAAATTCTGCTCTTATTCGCATCGTGCCCAATGGCGCACAGCGGGCAATTTGATACGCTCTTTTTCTCCGCCGTTTGGGTCTGCTTCGCGTAGATTGCCTTCTTCACCTTGTCATCGAATACCCGAACCGCCAGCAGCTTTGTGTCCGTTGAGCCGCCCAAAAGGTATTCGAAAATTCCCTTGTGATTCGTCACTGCGTCGTCAAGCATAAGTTTTTTCACCGCCTCCGATAATTGCTTCGGATCGTAACTTTTGCCGTGATACTGCTCATACAAATTTCCCCATTCCAAGCCTTTCATTTCCGGCAGTACCTCCGTGAACACCGCTGAAACCCAGTCGATCACGCTGTTGAAATAATTTTTTAGCTCATTGATATTCGAGTCGTTGCGGTGTGCGCTCATGTATTTGTCAATATCGCCCTTGCTCACCCAGTCCAGTGCCCGCTCAAGAAATTCTTGCCGGTTCGCGCTGCCTTTAATGTATGCGCTCCACTTCTGAATGTTGGCGTTTTGGCTGTTGCTGAATTCGGCTTTGGCGAGCGTCACGAAGTGGCCGGAGTAAATTGCGTTCAACAGTTCCTGCTCATTGAGCGGCACACCGGCAATGTTGATCGTCTTGAACCACTGCTTGATTTCTTTTTCTTCTCCTTCGCACTCATAGATCAGCAGTTTCGATAGTCTTATCCGGTCTTGCTGGTCTGCGGGCAGGCTGTCGAAGTTGTGCGGATTGCCGTCATCCATAATCGCAAATTTGTTGGTGACGAAGCGCCCGATGCTGGTGATGCGTTGCTGACCGTCCAGCACCTCGAAACTGTCCGCGCCGACTTTGTTGAAGTAAATCAGCCCCAGCGGATAACCCTTGAGCAACGATTCGATAACGGCTTGCTCCCGCTTGCCGCCACCATCGGCATAAATAAAATTTCGCTGGTATTCCGGCTGAATGGTGAGTTT
>JBBIJL010000111.1:0-6889 GCA_037446005.1 Gallionellaceae bacterium
GGTTTTGATGTGGTGGTGGCCATGGACGGTGAGGAAGCGTTACAGCGGATTGAGATCGCCCGCCCCGATTTGATCCTGCTCGATGTGATGATGCCGGGCCTGGATGGGTTTGAGGTTTGCCGGAGACTGAAGGCGCAGGAACTCTCGCGCGATATCCCGGTGATTTTCATGACTTCGCTGAGCGGTGCCAACGATAAAGTAAAAGGGTTTGATGCGGGAGCGGTGGACTACGTCACCAAACCGTTGCAAATCGGGGAGGTGAGGGCGCGGGTCAATACGCATCTTGCATTGCACGATTTGAAGCGGCGTCTCGCGGAAAAAGTCGCGGTGCAGGCAAACAATCTCGACCGGCTGGATGAGGAGCACCGTATCGCCGCGGGTTACATGAACCGGTTGATTGCGCTGGATACGCTCAAAGATGCAGCGGTGAAATTCCATTTACAACCCGCCGAAAATTTTAGCGGCGATTTGGTCGCGGCTGCGCGCACTCCCGATGGGCGCTTGCATCTGATGTTGGCTGACAGTACCGGGCACGGACTGGCGGCCGCATTGGCTGCGATGCCGGTGATCCAGCCATTCCATGAGATGACCGGACACGGTTTCGGTATTTCAGCCATTGCCCGGGAAATCAATAACAAGGTCAGGGAGGCTCTTCCGGTAAGCCATTTTGTGGCGGCGATTCTCGTGTCTATCGACGCGGATGCTCAGATGGTCGAAGTGTGGAGCGGCGGGTGTCCGCCACCGCTTATTTTGGATGGCGATGGCCGTGTCGCCCACCGCTTCAAGCCGCGCCATCTTGCCATGGGTATTTTACCGCCCGAGAAGTTCGATGCCTCGGTCGAATATTTTTCCTATAACGATGATGTGTACAGCTTGTTGATGTTTTCGGATGGTGTAATCGAGCTGGAGAACGCAAGTGGCGAGCAGTTCGGTTTGCCACGCTTGTTGTCTGCCGCCGAGTCGGCCAATCCTGATACGCGCTGGCAGGGAATTACCGGCGCGATCAGGAGCCATTGCGGGACAGGAACTTGCAGTAATGACGACATTACGCTGATGCTGGTGCGCTGCGAATCGCACAGCAAATTCACCGGGGAAAAAGCAGCGCGGCAACATTCGGCACGCACATCAGGCGACGGAAAAATCGGCTGGCAATTTGCCTTGACACTGGAAATAGAACAGTTAAGGCAGCTGGATGTGGTGCCGCTGTTGCTGGGTATTTTGCAGCAGATCGAAAAGGACAAAGAACGCAGCGGCGAGATATTCCTGATCCTGTCCGAGCTGTTCAACAATGCCCTAGATCACGGGGTGTTGAAACTGGATTCCAGGCTCAAGCATCACGAAGACGGTATGGAAAAGTATTTTGATGAGCGCGCTGCGCGCCTCGCCGATACCGATGCCGGGCAGATACATCTGCATCTGAAAAAGATTCTGGATGAAGACGGCAATGCATTTTTACGCATCCGCATGAAAGACAGCGGTGATGGTTTCGATCATCAGCACTGGTCTAGCGAGATCGCCGATAACACCCGGAGGTACGGGCGGGGCATCCCCTTGCTATACAACGTATGCCGACAGGTACAGTACCAGGGCAACGGCTCCGAGGTGGTGGTCGAATTCGACCTGATGGTCGCCAGTAAATAAAGCTTCCCTCCGTACACGGCTGGGAATTTCCCCATAGAGACTAGCAGTGCTAAGGAACAGATTCATATGATGAACATCGAAAATCGTTTTTCTGCCGGTGCCGCCGATGCTCAAGTGCAGCCCCGTACCATTCTGCTGGTAGACGATTCGCCGGTTAACCTGGGTGTGATCGTCGAAGGCCTGGAGTCTCAAGGTTTTGATGTGGTGGTGGCCATGGACGGTGAGGAAGCGTTACAGCGGATTGAGATCGCCCGCCCCGATTTGATCCTGCTCGATGTGATGATGCCGGGCATGGATGGATTTGAGGTTTGCCGGAGACTGAAGGCGCAGGAGCGCGCGCGCGATATTCCGGTGATTTTCATGACTTCGCTGAGCGCTACCAACGATAAAGTAAAAGGGTTTGATGCGGGGGCGGTGGACTACGTTACCAAGCCATTGCAAATCGAGGAGGTGAGGGCGCGGGTCAATACGCATTTGAAAATATGCGCGCTACAAAGGAAGCTGGAAGAAAAAAATGTGAGGTTGCAGGAAGAGATTGACGAACGCAAACGGGTCGAAAAATCGTTGCACCAGCATGTCGAGAGCATCAGCGAACTGAATAGCCATCTGAGGATGCAGGCGGTAGAGCTGGAGGCTTCTCACGAGCTTATCAAGCGAACCGAGGCGTGGTATCGCAGCGTTCTGCATTCCGCCCCGGACGGGATGCTGGTGGTTGATGAGCAGGGGCATATTTCTCTGGTGAACGAGTGTCTCGAAAAGATGTTCGGCTATGCGGAGAGCGAGTTGATCGGCCGTTCCATGGAGATGTTGTTGCCGTCCGATGTGCGGAAATCCCATGTCGCCAAGCGGGATGCATTCCTGGCAAGCGGCGCACCGGGACGCCCGATGGCAGAACTCGTCGGCGGCTTGCGCGCTTGCCGCAAGGACGGACTCGAATTTCCGGTGGATGTGAGCTTGTCGAAGTTGTTGGACGGGGGGATTTGTGCCGCGATACGCGACATTACCCAGCGCAAGCGCATGGAAGCAGTGCTCGTGGCTCGCGAGCAGGAGTCGCGTACTTTGCTGGAAAACTCTCCCGATAATATCTCGCGCTACAACCGCAAATGCCGCCGTGTCTATGCTAACTCGACGTTCGGTGCGATGGTCGATGGCGGGGTTGCCGCGTTGCTGGACAAAAAGCCGTCGGAATATCCGGGCGGGCTGAATGCTGACATCTATGAAAGCAAAATCAACGAGGTGTTCGAGACGGGGGAGAATGCCGAGTTTGAATTGAAATGGACGGACCAAAGCGACAGGGAAATATGCAGCCATGTGCGCTTGGTGGCGGAGCATGATGCGGCAGGCAAGGTCGTAAGTGTGATGGCCGTGGGACGCGACATCACCGAGTTGAACGAGCACCGCAAGCGCGTTTACCAGATGGCGTTTTACGATGCACTGACTTCGTTACCCAACCGAGCGTTGCTTGGCGACCGCTTGCGGCAGATGTTGACGGATGCTTCACGGCACAGGCAATTGGCCGGGGTGATGCTGCTCGATCTGGACCGGTTCAAGGCGGTGAACGATACGCTGGGACATCCTGCGGGCGATGAGTTGTTGTGCGAGGTGGCGAAACGGCTGGCGTATTGTATGCGCGGCTACGATACGGTGGCTAGGCTGGGGGGGGACGAGTTCGCGATCCTGTTGCCGGAAATGCGCTCCGGCGACGATCTCGGCAAGGTCGCCAGCAAGATACTGGAATTTTTCAAGAATCCATTTTTGCTGAAAGGCAAGGAGGTGTTCATCAGTTGCAGTATCGGTATCTCTGTCTATCCGACAGATGGCGAGAATGGCGACGATCTGGTGAAGCAGGCCGACTCGGCGATGTATTTCGCCAAGCGTTCCGGGCGCAATAATTTCCGTTTCTATTCCAAGGATTTGACGGTCAGCGCCAACGAGCGCTTGATGCTGGAGGGTGATCTGCGTCATGGCTTGGGGCGCGGCGAGCTGGAATTGTATTACCAGCCCAAGATCAGCCTTGGCAACGGCGAGTTGATCGGTTCCGAAGCCTTGTTGCGCTGGAACCATCCGCAACTCGGCGTGGTACCGCCCGACAAATTTATCGCCATCGCCGAAGACAGTGGCCTGATTGTAGAGATCGGCGAATGGGTGCTTCTGCATGCCTGCCGGGTGGCATGCGAATGGAACAAGCGCGGTAAGCCGTTGCACAAAGTGGCCATCAACCTGTCGGCGCGCCAGTTCCAGTCCAACAATCTGGTGAAGAGCTTACGCCACGCGCTGACCGAGACAGCCTGCAAACCCGAATGGATCGAACTTGAAATCACCGAAAGTCTGCTGCTGGATGAAGATGGTGAGGTGCTGGAGATACTCGCGGTATTCCGGGAACTCGGCATCACCATCGCCATCGACGATTTCGGTACGGGATATTCATCACTGAGCTACCTCGCGCGCTTCCCCATCGACACCATCAAGATCGACCGCTCCTTTACCAGCCGCGTGACCGAAAGCGGGCACCACGCCGAACTGGTGAAAGCAATCATTTCCATCGCGTACAGCCTGAAGCAAAAAGTAGTCGCAGAAGGCGTGGAAACCGTTGAACAGGCGGCCGTCTTGCAGGCATACGGCTGCCATGTCGCACAGGGGTATCTGTATGGCAAGCCGGTGCCCAAGGCCGCATTCGAGGCGTTGCCGCTGTCGTTTAATACGGGGGGATGATTTGATAGCAGTGCTTATTTCGACAAGCTCAGGAAGGGGGGGCGCGAGGCGTTTTGATAGGGAAGTGAATTGAGATGAATCAGTTAACACTCAGCGATAAAGAATTTACCCAGTTTCAAACGATGATCTACGACATCGCCGGGATCAGCATGTCATCTGCCAAGAAGCCTTTGGTGAGCGGGCGGCTGGCGAAGCGGGTGAAGCATCACAATTTAAAAAGTTACGACGAGTATTTTCATTTGATCTCGAAGAACGGCGGGGATGGCGAGTTGCAGATGGCGGTTGATCTGCTGACCACCAACGAGACGTATTTTTTCCGCGAGCCCAAGCATTTTGAATTCATGCGCGACAAGGTGTTGCCGGCGCGCAAGCCGGGCAAGCCGTTCCGTTTGTGGAGTGCGGCGAGTTCTTCGGGCGAGGAGCCCTACAGTCTCGCGATGCTGCTGGCGGATGTGCTGGGCGAGTCGCCGTGGGAGATCGTCGCTTCGGACATCAGCTCGCGCATTCTGGAACGCGCGCGCAGCGGTTTGTACGCCATGGAACGCGCCGAAGACATTCCCAAACACTATCTCACCCGTTTCTGCCTGAAAGGCACCGGGGCGCAGGACGGGAAATTTTTGATCGCGAAAGAATTGCGCAACCGCGTGCAATACCGCCAGGTGAATCTGAACGAGACGCTGCCCAAGATGGGCGAGTTCGACGTGATCTTTTTGCGCAATGTGATGATCTATTTCGACATGGAGACCAAGCGCCAGGTAGTGGCGCGCATGCTGTCGCTGCTGGCGCCGGGAGGGCATCTCATCATCGGCCATTCGGAAAGCCTGAACGGCGTGACGGATACGCTCAAGGTGGTGATGCCGTCGGTGTACCGGAAGCCTTGAGATGATTAAGCCGCCGCACGTTATCGAGATATTTTTGCAGCCGGGCGACCTGTATTTCGGCGACCGCGACACGCGTATCCGCACGGTGCTGGGGTCGTGCGTGTCGCTGACATTCTGGCATCCGGCTTTGCTGATGGGGGGGATGTGCCATTACATGCTGCCTAACCGTTCGTTGGAAAAACGCGGCATCAGGACGACATCGCTGGACGGGCGTTATGCCGACGAGGCGGTGGAGCTGCTGACGCAAGAGATCAAGGGGGCGGGCGTGCCGCACCGCGAGTACGAGGTGAAGCTGTTTGGCGGCGGCAATATGTTCCCGGACCGCGCTAATTCGGTGAGCAACGTGGGCATCAAGAATGTGGAGACCGCGCGCAAGCTGGTGGTCAAGCACGGCTTTAATTGCGTGGCGGCACATCTCGGCGGCGACGGGCACCGCAATGTGATCTTCGATGTTTGGAGCGGGCATGTGTGGGTGAAGCACGCGGTGATCGCGCGGCAAGAGAATGTCCCGCAAGAAACAAACAAGCAAATGAACGACAGGAGATTAGTGTGCGCCGTATTCGCGTAATGGTTGTGGACGATTCGGCCGTGGTGCGTCAGGTGTTGACTGCCGCGCTGGAGAAAGATCCCGAAATTGAAGTGATAGGCACGGCCTCCGATCCCGTGTTCGCACTGGAGAAGATGCAGAAAGACTGGCCGGACGTGATTACGCTGGATGTGGAAATGCCGCGCATGGACGGTATTACCTTCCTCAAAAAGCTGATGGCGGAACGCCCCACGCCCGTGGTGATCTGCTCGACGCTGACGGGCAAGGGCACGGAAACCAGTATGCAGGCCTTGGCGGCGGGCGCCGTCACGATCGTCACCAAGCCGACGGTCGGCCTGAAGCAATATTTGCAGGATGCTTCCGAAGATTTGGCGCATGCCGTGAAGGCGGCGGCCAAAGCCAACGTAAGGCGGCTGGTGCCGGTGCATAACGCGCCGAAACTCACGGCGGATGCGATCTTGCCGCAGCACACACACGCCATGGCGCAGACCACGGATACCGTGGTGGCGGTGGGCACTTCGACCGGCGGTACGCAGGCGCTGGAAGCGGTGCTGACGCGCTTGCCGCGCGTGACGCCGGGCATTGTGATCGTGCAGCACATGCCGGAAAAATTCACCGAGGCCTTCGCCAACCGCTTGAACAGTCTGTGCCAGATCGAAGTGCGCGAGGCCAAACACGGCGACCGCGTGATGCCGGGGCGCGCGCTGATCGCGCCGGGCGGACGGCACATGGTGCTCAAACGCAGCGGTGCGCAATATCACGTGGAGGTTATGGACGGGCCGCTGGTCAGCCGCCACCGCCCCTCGGTGGATGTGTTGTTCCGTTCGGTGGCGCAGTGCGCCGGGAAAAATGCGCTGGGCATCATCATGACCGGTATGGGCGACGACGGTGCGCGCGGATTGAAGGAGATGCGCGACGCCGGAGCAAAGACCGTGGGGCAGGATGAGGCGACCTGCGTGGTGTACGGCATGCCGAAAGAGGCGTTCAAGCTGGGCGCGGTAGAGCGGGTGATGCCGCTGCACGATATTGCGGGGGCGATGTTGGCGGTGATGCGCTGAGGTGGTTTGAAGCCAACTATTGATTCGGCCAAGTGAAGTTTGAAGTATGA
>JBBIJL010000112.1:0-6887 GCA_037446005.1 Gallionellaceae bacterium
GCCAGCTGCCCCAGCGCGGTATAAGCCTCGCGTCCGGGCTGCAAGCTGATACTCGCATCCAGATAGTTCTGCGCCTTGCCCCACAGCCCCTGATGCAGGCAGAGTTTGCCCAGCGCCAGCAGCAGCCCGGCATCGTCGGTATGCACTTTGAGCCAGCGTTCGGCCTGGTTGATCTGCGCCACGATATCGTCGCCGAGGCAATCGCCGTACAGGGCAACGAGGTCGCTATCCCATTGCGCATTCAAACTTTCCACCAGCAACTTCGCGGCACTCGCGGCATCGTGCAATTTCAAAAACGCCTGCGCGGCAGCGGCGGCAATTTTGGGGCGGCGTTTAAATTCGCCCGGCATCGCTTTCCACAATCCGCGCAAAGCGGCGATGTCGTGCGCCTGGGCGCGCAGTTTTTCCAGCCAGGCCTGCTGGCGCAACTGCGTTGCCAGAATCGCGTCGATGGCATTGCGTTTTTCCAATTGCAGCGCCACCTCCAGCACCGCATCCCAGTTGCCGGCCTGTTGCTGCGCCTTGAGCTCCAGCGTCAACGCCCCGACATGTTTGCGCACGCCCGCTTCGCCCATCTCCTTGAGCGAACTCAAGGCCGACTGCGGTTGTTTCTGGTCGAGCTGGAATTCGGTTTTCGCCATCAGGCGCATGGTGGCTTCGCCCACGCTCTTGTTTTCCGCGTCGGCGAGGTAGGCGTCGCGCTTGTCGAATTCGCGCAGTTCATGTGCGGCGCGCGCGGCGACGATAGGGTTCAGCCCGGATTTTTCACCCAGTTCCATCGAGCGTACGGCCGCTTTTTCCGCGACCGCGTAGCGCCCTTCAAAGAAAGCGGTCAGCGCTTCCATCATGGCCGCGCGGCCTTTGCTGCGCGAGCGCTCTTCGCGGAAGGCGCGCACATAGGCCGGCAGGCGCAAAGCCGCAAGTATCAGGCGCACGGCCATATAGCCCAGCACGAACAGTCCCAGCAAAGACAGCACGAACAGGGTGAGCGACAGCTCGATGCGGTAGGGCGGATAAACCAGTTGCACGTAACCGGGATTGTGCGCGGCCAAGGTCACGGCCACTGCGGCGGCGAACAGCGCGAGCAACCAGACGAGGAATTTCATCGCGCGCCCTTCTCGTGCGTAACGCGGTAGTTGCGCACGACATCAAGGCTGCCGCTAATATCGGGCAGGTCGATATTGATGCTGGAGGCGGCCAGTTTTTGCAAGGTTGCCAGTGCCTGCGCGCCGTCCTTGGCGCGCGTATCGAAATACAGTTGCGTCCACTCTTGCGCGGTCTTCAGATCGCGCTTGTAGCTCACTTCATCATGCGACAACAAAGCCAGACGGGCGGAGAGCAGGCGTATTTTTAAATTCTCGCGCAAGAAGAAAGTCTGCGTCGGCGACAGCAAAGGCAATTCGCGTTTTTGCGTATTTTCGATGCGCACGAGCTGTTTCGCCTCCAGCCAGAATTCGCGCCAGAATTTATTCCAGGCGCTCTCCGCGATGACGGGGGCAGGGAGCGGTTTTTCCTCCTGCGGGCGGATGTCCTGAGCCAAGGGCAGGGTATCGACCGCAGTGACCAGGCTGTCGATGCGCAGATTGATGCCGGCGGTGTCGATGTTGGGCAACGCGCGCAACTTGTCGATGTCCTGATTGATCGCCTTGCGCAGACCGCTTAATGCCGGGCGATCCAGCCGTTGCAAACGGTTGTCGGCGTGCTGCATGGCGATCAGCGCCGCCTTCACGTTGGCGGAGAGTTGCAATTGCTGTCCTGCGATCATCAGCATTTGCTCGACTTCGGCGAGCGCGGTCTGGTCGCGGCTGCTCGACATTTCCTGATACAGCGTTTCCAGCGCGGCACGCTGGTTCTGCGCTTCCGCATATTTGCTTTCCAGCAGGCTCAGTTTGCCGCCGAGTTCGCGCACCACTTCCTGATTTTGCGTAACCAGAGTCTGGTTGGCTTTGTTGGTGCCGTCCATTTCCGCCAGACGTCTGGCCAACTCCTGCTGCACTTGGTTGATCTGGTAATGCGCGTCGAACCACTGCCACAAAAAGATCACCACCAGCACGGCCAGCGTCATTTGCGTAATGCTCAAGTGCGATACCAGATTCACCACCGGGTTGTGTCCCGGAGTGCGCAGCATGGCGCGGAAGGTGCCCGTGTTCAGCCCCACATTTTCTGGTTGATGCGATTGCGGTTGCTCGCTCATAGCCGGTTCCCAATAATCTGATTTTCTTTCGCCCATGCTACCAAACCGGAGACCGTTCCGTCATCTCCGGAGGTAGTTTGAACAACTGTTTGCCATCCCTGTTGACGGGCTTTTGCGGCAATGCGCGCATGCGGCACAAACAGCGGCACGCTTGCCAGCCGCGCCCTGTCCGATTCATCGAGCATGTCCCACAGGTAGCCCAGAGCCTCGCTGCTGCTCAACGTAAGGGCGTCCGGCCGGCTGTGCAACAGCGCGCCGATGTCCTGCTGCGGCTTGCTGCGGCGATAGCAGGCGGCATATTCCACCCCGGCGCCGCGCGCCTTGAGTGTGTCGCCCAGCAACTCGCGCCCGCCGTCGCCGCGAAAAATTGCGATCTTCCAGCCCTGCACACTTTGCAGCTCCGGCAGCGCCAGCAAAGCTTCGCTGTCGAAATGCTCAAGCGGTGCGATCACCTCGGTTACCCCGGCATCGCGCAAGGCTTGCGCACTGCCCTGCCCCACCGTGGCGACGCGCAAACCGGACGGCAAACCGCCGCCGGCCCGAATCGCCGCCATGCCGTACTGCACCGCATTCGGACTGATAAAAATAGCAAGGTCGAAACCGGACAAGCGCGCGACCAGATCGCGCAATGCCTGCGTATCGGCGGGCGGACTAATTTCGAGCAAGGGAAACAAAACCGCGTTACCGCCCAGCTGTGCTATGCGCTGCTGCAACTGCGCCGCCTGCTCGCGCGGGCGGGTGACGACGATGTTGAGTCCGGTGAGGGGAGACGATGCCATTTAAGATTTAACGGATAGGGTGGGCGCGTTTTTGTACCCACCCTACCAAATGCCATCTGGATTGCGGATTAGCCATTCAATGCGGCAAGGATTTCGCCCGCGCCTTGTTTGAGCAACTCTTCGGCCACGGCATTGCCCAGCGCTTCGGGGTTGGCGATACTGCCTACTTGTTCGGCGCGCAGCATTTTTTTGCCGTCCGGGCTGGCGACGAAGCCGCGCATGCGCAGTTGGTCGCCCTGCACTTCGGCGAAGCCGCCCAGCGGCACTTGGCAGCTACCGGCCAGCGCACGGCTCATGGCGCGCTCGGCCAGTACGCAGGCGGCGGTGTCGGCGTGGTGCAACGGGGCGAGCAGGGCTTTCAGGTCAGGGCGGTCGGCACGGGTTTCGATGCCGAGCGCGCCTTGGCCGACGGCGGGCAGGCTGTCATCGCTGGAAATCACGGCGCGGATGCGGTCGCCCAAGCCCAAGCGCTTCAAGCCTGCGGCGGCGAGGATGATGGCGGCGTATTGGCCTTCGTCCAGTTTGCGCAAACGGGTTTGCACGTTGCCGCGCAAGGGCTGAATGTCGAGGTGCGGGAAGCGCGCGCGCAACTGGCTTTCGCGGCGCAGGCTGGAGGTGCCGACCACGCTGCCCGCAGGCAACGAGGCGAGGCTGTCGAATTTGTTGGAAACGAAAGCGTCGCGCGGGTCTTCGCGTTCACCGATGCAGGGCAAGGCGAAGCCTTCGGGCAGGTGCATCGGCACGTCTTTGAGCGAGTGCACGGCGATATCGGCGCTGCCGTTTTCCAGCGCGGTTTCCAGTTCCTTGACGAACAGGCCTTTGCCGCCGATTTTGGAGAGGGTGACGTTGAGGATCTGGTCGCCTTGGGTTGTCATGCCCAATATACTCACTTCGGTTTGCGGATATAATGCGCGCAACCGATCCCGGATGTGTTCTGCCTGCCACATCGCCAGTGCACTTTCGCGCGACGCGATGACCAGTTTTTTCGGGGCGGGTGTGGTCTGGGATACCTGATTCATTGCTTTTCCTGAATATTTGTTAATTAATTTTTGCGGCGCATTCTAACATGAGCCGCACGCTCACCATGTTTAAGAAGAACGTTATGAACCTGCTATCCGCCCCCGCTGATCTGTCCAGCAAAGATGTGCCGTTGCGCGACGACATCCGTTTGCTCGGACGCATTCTCGGCGACACCTTGCGCGAACAGGAAGGCGAGGAAAGATACGCGCTGATCGAAAACGTGCGCCGCACGGCGGTACGTTTCCGCAAGACTCAGGACGACCGCGACCGCGCCCAACTCGAAGAAGTGCTGGATGCGCTCTCCTCCGACGAAACGCTGGCGGTGGTGCGCGCGTTCAGTTATTTCTCGCAACTTTCCAATATTGCCGAAGACCTGCACCACAATCGCCGCCGCCGCGCGCATTTGAAAGCCGGATCGCCGCCGCAGGAGGGCAGCGTGCAACTGGCGCTGGAGCGCGCCAAAGACAAAAATATGAATGCCGCCGACTTGCAGGCATTCTTCGACAAAGCGATCATCTCGCCCGTGCTCACCGCGCACCCGACCGAGGTGCAGCGCAAGAGCATCCTGAATTGCCAGCTCATCATCTCCAGCCTGCTGGCGGATCGCGACCGCCTCGACATGACGCCGGAAGAACTGGCCGACAACGAGGAAGCGCTGCACCGCTTCATCTTGATCCTGTGGCACACGCGCATGTTGCGCACGGCCAAGCTGACGGTGCAGGACGAGGTCAAGAACGGCCTGTCGTTCTACGATTACACCTTCCTCAGGGAAATCCCCAGACTGTATGCCGGGCTGGAAAAACAAACCGAAGCGGCCTTCGGCCAGCGCCTGAACATCCCCGCGTTTTTGCGCGTGGGCAGCTGGATCGGCGGCGACCGCGACGGCAACCCGTTCGTAACGCACAAGGTCATGCTGGATGCGGCACAGCGCCATTCCGCCACGGCGCTGGAATACTATCTGGCCGAAACCGAGTTGCTGAGTTCGCGCCTGAGTTTGTCCACCCGTCTGGTGGAAGTAAGCGCCGAGCTGGAAGACCTCGCCGCCAACTCCGCCGACAAAGCCGTGAGCCGCGAAGATGAGCCCTACCGCCGCGTGCTGATCTCAATCTACGCGCGCCTCGTAGCGACCACCGAGCGCCTCGGCCATCATGTCGGCCATTTGCATCCGGTGAGCAAATCCGTGCAGCCGTATGCGAATGTCGAGGAATTCATCGCCGATCTCGACATCGTCATCCATTCGCTGGAACACCACCACGCCACCTATCTGGCGCGCGGCCGCATGGCCGACTTGCGCCGCGCGGCCGAAGTATTCGGCTTCCATCTGGCTCCGATCGACATGCGCCAGCACAGCGGCATCCACGAGCAAGTAGTGGGCGAACTGCTCGCGCCCCAAGGTATTGCCTACTCCGCGCTGGACGAAGCCGCGCGCCGCAAAACGCTGCTGGCCGCCTTGCAGGCAAACACGCCGCTCATAAGCGATCTGGATAATTTCTCCGAGCTTGTGCGCGGCGAACTGCAACTGATGCAAGCCGCCGCCGAGATCCACCAGCGCTTCGGCTGCGCCGCGCTGCCCAACTACATTATCTCCAAGGCCGACGCCGTCAGCGATTTGCTGGAAGTGGCCTTGATGGTGAAGCAGACCGGCCTGCTCGATATCGGCAAAACGCCCGCGTTGCACCTCAACATCATCCCGCTGTTCGAAACCATCGCCGACTTGCAGGGCTGCGGCCCGATCATGGACGAGCTGTTCTCCATTCCGTTCTACCGCGAACTGCTGCAAAGCCGCGGCAACACGCAGGAAGTCATGCTGGGCTATTCCGACAGCAACAAGGACGGCGGCTACCTCACCGCCAACTGGGAACTGTATAAAGCCGAAGTCGTGCTGGTAAAAGTGTTCGAAAAGCACGGCATCGAGTTGCGCCTGTTCCACGGGCGCGGCGGCACGGTCGGTCGCGGCGGCGGCCCCAGCTATCAAGCGATCCTCGCGCAACCGCCGGGCAGCGTGAACGCGCAGATCCGCATCACCGAACAGGGCGAAGTCATTTCCAGCAAATACTCCGACCCGGAAATCGGGCGGCGCAATCTGGAAATTCTCATTGCCGCCACGCTGGAGGCGACGCTGGTGCACCACCACGGCGACGACTCCACCATGCCGGAATTCCACCGCATCATGGAAGCCTTGAGCAACGATGCGTTTTCCGCGTACCGCAAACTGGTGTACGAAACCCCGGGCTTCACCGAGTATTTCTTCGCCGCCACGCCGATCCGCGAAATCGCCGAACTCAACATCGGCAGCCGCCCGTCCGCGCGCCGCGCCACCAACAACATCGAAGACCTGCGCGCGATTCCGTGGGTGTTTAGCTGGAGCTTGAACCGCGCCATCCTGCCGGGCTGGTACGGCTTCGGCAGCGCCGCGCAACAGTTCATCGAACGCGAAGGCGAAGCCGGACTCAAGCAGTTGCAGGCCATGAACAAAAACTGGGCGTTCTTCCGCGGCCTGCTGTCCAACATGGACATGGTGCTGTCCAAGACCGACATGGGCATCGCCTCGCGCTACGCCGAACTGGTGCCGGACGAAGCGCTGCGCGCCAAAATTTTCGGCGAGATCGAGGCCGAATGGCAGCGCACCGTCGAGATGCTGTTCGCCATCACCGGCGCTTCAACCCTGCTGGAAGATAACCCGACGCTCGCGCGCAGCCTCACCACGCGCACGCCCTACATCGACCCGCTCAACCACCTGCAAGTGGCGCTGCTGCACCGCCACCGCGCCGGGGACGACAACGAGAAAGTAAAGCGCGCGATTCACCTGACCATCAACGGGATTGCGGCGGGGTTGCGGAACAGCGGCTAAACCAAGCGGGAGCGCGGGGACGGAATGAGGGAACCCCGCAGCC
>JBBIJL010000113.1:0-6872 GCA_037446005.1 Gallionellaceae bacterium
GCTGCAGGCGGGCTTGAAGCAGGCCGGCTACGCCGTGGACTGGATGAAAGACGGCGCGGCAGCCGACCATGCGCTCGGTACCGAAACTTATGCGGCGGCAGTGCTGGACTTGGGGCTGCCGCGCCTGTCCGGCATGGAGGTGTTGCGCCGCCTGCGCAGCCGCAACACCCCTCTACCCGTGCTGATCCTCACCGCGATGGATAGCGTGGACGACCGCATCAAGGGGCTGGATGCCGGCGCGGACGACTATCTGGTCAAACCGTTCGATATGGGCGAACTGGCGGCACGTTTGCGCGCGCTGATACGCCGCGCCAGCGGCAAAGCCTCGGCGGCGCTGCAAGCTTGCGGAGTCGAACTGGAGCCCGCCGCGCATCGCGTGCTTTATCGCGGCCAGACCATCGACCTTCCCGCCAAGGAATTCGCCGTGCTGCATGCGCTCATGCTCAACGCGGGCAAGGTGCTGTCGCGCGCGCAGATCGAAGAGCAGCTTTACGCCTGGGGCGAAGAAGTCGAGAGCAATGCCGTCGAGGTGCATATCCACCATCTGCGCCGCAAACTTTTTCCCGAACTGATCGCGACCATCCGTGGCGTGGGCTACCTGATACCCGATGACAAAAATATTTGAGCACGGCTCGTTAAAACACCGGCTGCTGGCGCTGGCTATCGGTACCGTCGTCGTGGTTTGGATCGCGGCAACGGCCTTCACCTACTTCGACGCGCGCGAAGAATTCGACGAGATACTCGACGCCCATCTCGCCCAGTCCGCCACGCTGCTGGTCGTGCAGGCAGCGAATGACATGGACGAACTGGAAACCGGGCACGCCCCGCTGCTGCACAAATATTCCCTGCGCGTCGCCTTTCAGGTGTGGGAAGACGGTCGCATATTGCGCCTGCATTCCGCCAATGCGCCGGCGCAAGCGCTGGCGCAACGCGAACAAGGCTTCAGCGACACGGTAATCGCCGGGCAGCGCTGGCGCGTGTTCAGCACTTGGGATGATGCGCACCGGAACCTGATCCACGTTGCCGAACGCGGCGAAGCGCGCGACGAACTGGCGCGCGACATCGCGGGCAACCTGCTGGAACCGCTGTGGTTCTCGCTGCCCCTGCTGGCATTGCTGCTGTGGGTCGCCGTGGCGCGCGGCTTGCGCCCGCTGGTCAAACTCGGCGACGAACTGGCGCAGCGCGCGCCGGACAATCTCGCCGCGCTGAATGCCGGAACCGCACCGCGCGAAGTGACGCCGCTGATCGAGCGCCTGAATGATTTATTCGCGCGCATCGAATCGTCCATGCAGAAAGAGCGCCGTTTCACCGCCGATGCGGCGCACGAGCTGCGCACCCCGGTCGCGGGGATCAAGGCGCAGGCGCAAGTAGCCCGCAGCGCCACCAATGACGCGGAACGCATCCACGCGCTGGACAACGCCATCCTCGGCTGCGACCGCGCCGCGCATTTGATCGAACAACTGCTCACCCTTGCCCGCATCGACACCTTGGGCGACGAAGCCAGCCAGCCCTGCCGACTCAGGGTGCTCGCCGCCGAAGTGGTCGCCGCCATCGCACCGGCCGCGCTATCGCAACAGGTGCGGCTTGAACTGGAAGAAGGCGAGGAAATCGCGGTACGCGGCGATCCGGCACTGCTGCGCATATTGCTGCGCAACCTGATCGACAACGCGGTGAAACACACGCCCGCCGGAACAACGGTGCAAATCACTGTCACGCAAGGTGAAGGACAAAGCCGCCTGACCGTCACCGACAACGGCCCCGGCATCCCGGAAGAAGAACTGGCGCGAGTGTCCGAACGCTTCTACCGTCCCGTGGGTACGCAGGCCGGCGGCAGCGGCTTGGGACTGTCCATCGTGAAGCGCATCGCCGAGATACATGGCGCCTCGCTGCAACTAGCAATGGGAAAAGACGGGAACGGGTTGAGCGTAACGGTGGGATTCAAATCGTGAGCAAGGGTACACGCAAGCCATCAGCATGCAGCCGATGGTGATGCGGCGCGACGGTGGCGGTAAGGCCGGATTGTTCGAGTGCGGCGGTGAGTTGCTGAATAGCTTGGGTGGATTGTTTGGCTGTATGGGAAGGCATGAAATTGCTATTAGACGATTGCCTTAAAATTGCGACGGGAATTAGCGATTTTTAAGACGCTAAACAACTTGGCGTGCATCTTTCACTCGCCCCGCCGCCACATCAGCCTGCCCCCTGCCGGCATCAGCAATCAGATGCAGGCATGCGTTCACGCTACGAGCATTGCTGACAATCAAATCGCACTGCGTCCTCTAGGGTTGCATTAATTTCGGCATCAGAAATAACCGTTTTCATGCTTGCTTACATTAGACGTAATGCTCGTTGGTTATTCCCCCCTACCCCGCCAACCCCACATAAACATTCTGCACGTCGTCGTCCTCGTCAATCGCTTCGAGAAAGGCTTGCACTTCTTCAAGCTCGACATCGTTGGCGATGGTAACGGGGTTCTTGGGGCGGTAGCCCAGTTTGGCGGAGACGACGGTGAAGCCTTGCGCGGGCAGGGCTTTGCACACGGCATCGAGGTCGGTGGTGTCGGTGATGAACAGGGTGGAGCCTTCTTCGGGGGGCTCGAAGTCTTGTGCGCCCGCTTCGATGGCGGCAACTTCAGGGTCGGCATCTTTGCTACTGGGGGTGGCTTCGATCATGCCGACGTAGCTGAAGTCCCACGAGACGGAACCTTCCGCGCCGAGCTGGCCTTTGCGGAACAGCACGTTCATGCTGGACTTGGTGCGATTCACGTTGTCGGACAGGCATTCGACGATGACAGGCACGCGGTGCGGGGCAAAGCCTTCGTAGACGAGGCGCTCCAGTTGCGCGCCGCCGTCAAGCAGACCCGCGCCTTTTTTGATGGCGCGATCCAGCGTGTCTTTGGGCATGGAGGCTTTTTTGGCTTGCTCGACCACCAGACGCAGGCGCGAGTTGGTGTCAGGATCGGCGCCACCTTTTGCTGCCACCATGATTTCCTTGGATAGCTTGCCGAAAATTTTACCCTTCGCGTTCGCCGCGATTTCTTTGTGTCTGGCTTTCCACTGTGCGCCCATGTCTGTATCTCTTGTCAGTTGGTTTGAATAAATTTGCCGGGGGATTTTTCCCGAGGGCGCATATTGCCTCAAGTGGCGGGAGGGTTCAATCTCAAAGCGCCGCCAGACCGACTGTAGGAGCGAGCTTGCTCGCTCCTACAAAAGCATGCGCCCTATGCGTTTGCCGCATCCTCCACCACCTGCAAAAACGCATCGCCGTACTTCGCCAGCTTGGCTTGCCCCACGCCGCTGATGCGCCCCATCTCGTCCAGCGTTTGCGGTTTATGGTTGAGAATTTCCAGCAAGGTGCTGTCGTGAAAAATGACGTAAGGCGGCACGCCCTGCTCGCGCGCGAGTTCCATGCGCTTGGCTTTGAGCGCTTGCCACAACGGGTCTTCGTTGGCTCCGGCAAAGGCTTCGCGCATACGGGAGCCGCGTTCGGCTTTGCTGGTTTTGCGTTTGGCTGGTTCGGCATCGCGGCGCAGCCACACTTCCTGTTCGCCCTTTAACACGGGACGCGACTCTTCGGTGAGCTTTAAGCCGCCGTAGGCTTCCATGTCCACACTGATAAATCCGGCGGCGACCAGTTGGCGGTAAACGCTGCTCCATTGCTGCTGCGCCAACTCCTTGCCGATACCGAAGACGGAGAGTTGCTGGTGGTTGAATTGCTCGACCTTGGGCGTGGCTTTGCCCAGCAGTACGTCAATGAGGTGCGCGACGCCGAAGCGTTGCCCGGTGCGGTACACGCAGGACAGCGCCATGCGCGCGGCCTCGGTGGCATCCCAGGTATCCACGGGCGATAGGCAGTTGTCGCACTGGCCGCACTCGCCGGGATGCTCTTCGCCGAAGTAGCGCAGGATGGTTTGATGGCGGCACTCGGTGGATTCGCAGAAGCCCAGCAGCGCATCGAGCTTTTGCAATTCGACGCGCTTGCGCTCCTCCGGCGCATCGCCGGAGAGCAGCATCTGCCGCATCGACACCACATCGCCCAGCCCGTAAGCCATCCACGCATTTGCGGGCAGTCCGTCGCGCCCGGCACGCCCCGTCTCTTGGTAATAACCTTCCATGCTCTTGGGCAAATCGAGGTGCGCGACGAAGCGCACGTTGGGCTTGTCGATGCCCATGCCGAACGCGACGGTGGCGACCATGATGACGCCTTCTTCACGCAGGAAGCGGCTCTGGTTTTTGTTGCGCACGGCGGCATCCAACCCAGCGTGATACGGCAGGGCATCCCAGCCCTGCTCTTTCAGCCACTCGGCAGTTTCCTCGACTTTTTTGCGCGACAGGCAATACACGATGCCCGCGTCGTTGGGATGCTCGGTTTCGAGAAAAGTCTGCAACTGTTTGCGCGCGTTGTCTTTGAGCGTGACGCGGTAGCGAATATTGGGGCGGTCGAAGCTGGAGACGAACTGCTGCGCCTGTTCCAATGCCAGCCGCTCGATGATTTCGCGTCGCGTCGGCGCATCCGCCGTGGCGGTGAGCGCGATGCGCGGCACGTCGGGGAAGCGTTCGTGCAGCACGGTCAGCGCACGGTACTCGGGGCGGAAGTCGTGCCCCCATTGCGAGACGCAGTGCGCTTCGTCGATGGCGAACAGACCGACACCATTGTCTTGCACCAAGCCATCCAGCAACTCAAGAAAGCCTTCGGTCATCAGGCGCTCCGGCGCAACATACAGCAACTTCAACTCGCCTCTATGCACCTGCCGATACACCCCGCGCGCCGCCTCGGCATCCAGACTGGAATTCAAAAACGCGGCGGACACGCCGAGTTGCTTGAGTGCATCGACCTGATCCTGCATCAACGCGATCAGCGGCGACACCACGATGCCGACACCGTCGCGTAGCAGCGCGGGAATCTGATAACACAAAGACTTACCGCCACCCGTGGGCATCAACACCAGCGCATCGCCGCCCGCGCCGACGTGTTCGACGATGGCTTGCTGTGCGCCGCGGAATGAGGTGTAGCCGAAGGTGTCGCGGAGAATTTGTTGGACGGTGCTGGAAGTCATGATCGGGTGAGTAGCTTCAATGCCGCGCATTATCCCGCACATTCACCTGCCGCAACATGCGGGTAATAAAAATCAGCGGAATGCGATGGTATGATGCCCTTGGCACAAACACTAATAACGAGGAGTGATATGAGCATCCGCACCGTTTCTACCCAAGCTTTTTCCGACCAGAAACCCGGCACCTCCGGCCTGCGCAAAAAAGTGCCGGTATTCCAGCAGCCGCATTACTTGGAAAACTTCGTGCAAGCCATTTTCGACAGCATCGCCGCGCCCAAGGGGGCGACGCTGGTGCTGGGTGGCGACGGGCGTTTTTACAACCGCACCGCGATTCAGATCATTCTGAAAATGGCGGCGGCCAACGGTTTCGGTAAGGTATTGGTCGGGCGCGGCGGCATTCTCTCCACGCCCGCCGCCTCATGCGTAATCCGCAAACATAAAACCTTCGGCGGCATCATTCTCTCCGCCAGCCACAACCCCGGCGGCCCCAAAGAAGACTTCGGTATCAAATACAACAGCAGCAACGGCGGCCCCGCCACCGAGACGGTGACCGAGGCGATTTTCGCCAAGAGCAAAACCATTTCCAGCTACAAGATACTCGATGCAGCCGATGTATCGCTCGACCAACTGGGCGAGAGTGCGCTGGGCGACATGCGGGTACAGGTGATCGACCCGGTGAGCGACTACGCCGAGCTGATGGAAGCGCTGTTCGATTTCGCCGCGATACGCGCGCTGCTGCAAGGCAGTTTCAAAATCAAGTTTGACGCGATGCACGCGGTGAACGGCCCGTATGCCAAAGAGATACTCGAAGGCCGTTTGGGCGCAGCCGCCGGCAGCGTGATGAACGCCGTGCCGCTGGAAGATTTCGGCGGTGGCCACCCCGACCCCAACCTGACTTACGCGCACGATCTGGTGGAGATCATGTACGGCGACAACGCGCCCGACTTCGGCGCGGCATCGGATGGCGACGGCGACCGCAACATGATTCTGGGCAAACATTTTTTCGTCACGCCTTCCGACAGCCTTGCGCTGCTGGCCGCCAATGCGACGCTCGCCCCTGCCTACAAAAAAGGCTTGGCGGGCATCGCGCGCTCCATGCCCACCAGCGCCGCCGCCGACCGTGTGGCGCAGGCGCTCAACATCCCCTGCTTCGAAACGCCGACCGGCTGGAAGTTTTTCGGCAATCTGATGGATGCGGGCAAGGTGACGCTGTGCGGCGAGGAAAGTTTCGGCACGGGATCGGATCATGTGCGCGAAAAAGACGGACTGTGGGCGGTGCTGTTCTGGCTCAATATTCTGGCCGCGCGCAAGCAACCGGCTGGCTCCGCCAGTAACGTGTCGCTGGTGGAAGCCATCGTCCGCGAACACTGGGCGAAATATGGCCGCAACTTTTATTCGCGCTATGACTACGAAGGCCTGCCCACCGAAGCGGCCAACGGCGTAATGCAGCACCTGCGCGACAGTTTCGCGCCACTAACCGGCAAATCGTTCGGCAAATACACCGTGCAGACCTGCGACGATTTCAGCTACACCGACCCGGTGGATGGCAGCGTGAGCGAGAATCAAGGTATCCGCCTGCTGTTTGCCGATGGCTCGCGCATCATCTTCCGTTTATCGGGAACAGGCACGCAAGGCGCGACATTGCGCGTGTATCTGGAAGCCTTCGAAGCCGATGTTTCGCACCATCATCTGGATGCGCAAGAGGCGTTGAAGGAGCTGATCGCGATTGCGTTGCAGGTATCGGAATTGCAGTCGCGCACGGGACGCGACAAACCGACGGTGATTACCTGATTGCGTGTACATCGGCACTGGAATAGCCCGC
>JBBIJL010000114.1:0-6848 GCA_037446005.1 Gallionellaceae bacterium
GCCGACATCGCCTCGGTGGAAAGTTTTCTGGAAGAACTCGCCGTGCGCGAAGCGGGCGGCCTCGTCGTGGAGCTGCCGCGCCAGCCCGGCTCGCGCGAAAACCGCTGGATGCACCTGCTCTCCGGTACCCCGGTGATGGAGGAGCGTATGTTCGCCAGCACCGCAACGGCAGCGCCCTCAAGCGATGTCACGGTGGGCGAGATTGCTGCGCTCAAGGCCAATGTCGCCAAGCTGGAAGCCGAGGTCGGCGAGTTGCGCGCGCTGGTGGATACGCTGTGCAAGGAGTTGGGGGTACGGTAGGCCGAGGTCGTTTCCCGGCGCGTTTTATGATGCGCGGGGATGCCAATTGGTTCGCTGCCGGTCGATAGGCGGATTGCATCCATGTGTTTTGAGGGGAGGGGGTTTTACGGTATCATTGCGCCCCATGACTAAATACATCTTCATTACTGGCGGCGTGGTTTCCTCATTGGGTAAAGGCATTGCCGCCGCTTCCCTCGCGGCGATTCTCGAATCGCGCGGTCTCAAAGTCACCATGCTCAAGCTGGATCCGTATATCAACGTGGATCCCGGCACCATGAGCCCGTTCCAGCACGGCGAAGTTTTCGTTACCGAAGACGGTGCGGAGACCGATCTGGATTTGGGGCACTACGAGCGCTTCATCTCGGCCAAGATGCGCAAGGCCAACAACTTCACCACCGGTCAGATATACGACAGCGTGATCCGCAAGGAGCGACGCGGCGAATATCTGGGCAAGACGGTGCAGGTGATCCCGCACATCACCAACGAGATTCAGGCTTTCGTCGAACGCGGTGCCGCGGCATCGCTCGACGGCAAAGCGGATGTCGCCATCGTTGAAATCGGCGGCACGGTGGGCGACATTGAGTCGTTGCCGTTCCTTGAGGCCGCGCGCCAAATGGGATTGCGCCTGGCGCGCCACCAGGTGGCTTACGTGCATCTTACTTTGGTGCCTTACATCGCCACCGCAGGCGAGCTGAAGACCAAGCCCACCCAGCACAGTGTGCAAAAGCTGCGCGAGATCGGTATTTTCCCGACGGCATTGGTATGCCGCGCGGATCGTCCGATTCCCGATGACGAGCGCGCCAAGATTTCGCTGTTCGCCAATGTGCGCGAAGAAGGCGTGATCTCGATGTGGGATGTGGACAGCATCTACAAGGTGCCGCAAGTGCTGCACGATCAGGGGTTGGATCGCATCATCTGCGAGGAACTGGCGCTGGATGCGAAGCCTGCCGATCTTTCGGTATGGCAGAAGCTCATCGTTGCGCAAGAGAACCCGACGCATCAGATCACCATCGGTATGGTGGGGAAATATGTCGATCTGACCGAGTCGTACAAGTCGTTGATTGAGGCGCTGCGCCATGCGGGCATCCACACGTCAACGCGCGTGAAAATCGAATATCTGGATTCTGAAGTGATTGAGGCCGAGGGCACCGGGTGCCTGAAGAAGCTCGATGCGATTCTGGTGCCGGGCGGATTCGGTGTGCGCGGTACGGAAGGCAAGATTGCCGCAATTCGCTACGCGCGCGAGAACAAGATTCCTTACCTCGGCATCTGTCTCGGCATGCAGCTCGCGGTGATCGAATACGCGCGGCATGTGGCGAACATGAGCGACGCGAACAGTACCGAGTTCAATCTGGAAACCGAACATCCCGTGGTGGCGCTGATTACCGAGTGGCTGGATCGCGATGGCAAGGTGGCTACCCGCAGCGCCGATTCCGACATGGGCGGCACCATGCGCCTCGGTTCGCAACGCTGCCCGATCAAGGCCGACACCATGGCGCAACGCATCTACGGCGACGAAGTAAACGAGCGCCACCGCCACCGTTACGAAGTGAACAACCATTACGTGCCCGCGCTGGAGAAAACCGGTTTGATTATTTCCGCGCGCACTCCCTCGGAAGATCTGCCGGAGATGATGGAGTTGCCGCAGTCCATGCACCCGTGGTTCGTCGGCGTGCAGTTCCACCCGGAATTCACTTCCACCCCGCGCGCTGGACACCCGCTGTTCAAGGCGTATGTCGAGGCCGCCGTGGCGCATAAGGAAAAAGCATGAAGCTGTGCGGATTTGAAGCTGGGTTGAACCAGCCGTTCTTCCTGATCGCCGGGCCTTGTGTAATCGAGTCCGAGCAGATGGCGCTGGACACTGCCGGACAGTTGAAGGAAATCTGTAACGAGTTGCAGATAAACTTCATCTACAAATCCTCTTACGACAAAGCCAACCGCAGTTCCGGCAAGACGTTTCGCGGCTTCGGCATGGAGGCCGGTTTAAAGATTCTGGAGAAGGTGAAAGCGCAGATCGGCGTGCCGGTGCTGACCGATGTGCACACCGAAGACGAGATCGCTCCGGTGGCTGCCGTGGTCGATGTGCTGCAAACGCCCGCCTTCCTGTGCCGCCAGACCGATTTCATCCACGCCGTAGCGAAATCCGGCAAGCCGGTGAACATCAAGAAGGGGCAGTTCCTATCGCCCTGGGACATGAAGAACGTGGTGGACAAGGCGCGCGAAGTGAGCGGCGACGACAACATCATGGTGTGCGAGCGCGGCGCTTCGTTCGGCTACAACAATCTGGTGTCGGACATGCGCTCGCTGGCGGTGATGCGCAACACCGCTTGCCCGGTGGTGTTCGATGCCACGCACTCGGTGCAGTTGCCGGGCGGGCAGGGCACCAGTTCCGGCGGTCAGCGCGAGTTCGTGCCGGTGCTGGCGCGCGCGGCGATTGCGGCGGGTGTCGCGGGAGTGTTCATGGAAACACATCCGAATCCATCCAAAGCGATGTCGGACGGCCCGAATGCTTTTCCGCTGGGACATTTGAAGGAACTCTTGCGGACGATGTGTGTCTTGGATGCGGCGGTGAAGCAACAAGGTTTGATTGAAGAGCAAATTGATTTACGTAATTTCTAGTCGTGATTAAAAACTAAGGAAGAATAAAAATGAGTGCAATCGTTGATGTTGTAGCGCGTGAAATTCTGGACTCCCGTGGCAACCCCACCGTGGAAGCGGATGTGTTGCTGGAATCGGGCGTGATGGGTCGTGCGGCCGTGCCTTCCGGTGCCTCTACCGGAACCAAGGAAGCCGTGGAGTTGCGTGACGGCGACAAGAAACGTTACCTCGGCAAGGGCGTGCTGAAAGCGGTGGAATTCGTGAACACCGAAATCGCCGAAGCCATCGTCGGTCTCGACGCCGCCGAACAGGCATTCATCGACCAGACCATGATCGACCTGGACGGCACAGACAATAAATCGCGCTTGGGGGCGAACGCCATCCTCGCTGTTTCCATCGCGGTCGCTAAAGCCGCAGCCGAAGAGTCCGGCCTGCCGCTGTACCGCTATTTCGGCGGCGCAGCACGCATGGAAATGCCCGTGCCGATGATGAACATCATCAACGGCGGCGCGCACGCCGAAGGCGGTGCCGACATTCAAGAATTCATGGTGATCCCAGTGGGCGCGACCAGCTTCCGCGAAGCACTGCGTTGCGGTGCCGAAGTGTTCCACAACCTGAAAAAGATTTTGCATGACCGCGGTCTGGCTACCACCGTGGGCGACGAAGGCGGTTTCGCACCGGCTTTGGGCTCCAACGAAGGCGCGCTGAAAGTGATCGTGGAAGCCATCGAGGCTGCCGGTTACGTGCCGGGCGCCGATGTGGCCATCGGTATGGATTGCGCCGCTTCCGAGTTTTACAAGGACGGCAAATACCACCTCAAGGCCGACGGCTTGGTGCTGAACACCCAGCAAGTGATCGACCTGTACGCCACCTGGGTGGACAAGTATCCGATCATCAGTATCGAAGACGGCATGAGTGAGCACGATTGGGACGGTTGGAAGCTGCTGACCGACCGCCTCGGCAAAAACATCCAGCTGGTGGGCGACGACGTGTTCGTGACCAACACCAAGATTCTGAGCGAAGGCATCAAGCGCGGTATCGCCAATTCCATTTTGATTAAAGTGAACCAGATCGGCACTTTGACCGAAACTTTCGCCGCGATCGAAATGGCGAAACGCGCGGGCTACACCGCCGTGATCTCGCACCGTTCCGGCGAAACCGAAGACTCGACCATTGCCGACTTGGCCGTGGCGACCAACGCGCTGCAAATCAAGACCGGTTCGCTGTCGCGTTCCGACCGCATGGCGAAATACAACCAACTGCTGCGCATCGAAGAAGACTTGGGTGAAAGCGCTTCCTACCCCGGTCGCGGCGCGTACTACCAGTTGGGCTAATGCTGCGTCCTGTCACACTGATACTGGCTGCCCTTATCCTGCTCTTGCAGTACCCGCTATGGCTGGGTAAGGGCAGCTGGCTCAAAGTGTGGGACATCGAGCGTCAGGTCGAGACGCAAAAGCAAAGCAACCAGCAAACTCAACAGCGCAATGCGGTGCTGGATGCCGAAGTGCGCGACCTCAAACAAGGAACGGATGCCATCGAAGAGCGCGCGCGCAGCGAGCTGGGCATGGTCAAACGTGACGAAGTATTTTTCCAGATAGTGGGGCAGCATTCGCCCCTGCCCGTATCTTCCGCGACTGCCGCAAGGCCAGCCACTCACTGATTTTTCTAGAGGATGATGGCGACGAACTCGCCCTCAAATTCGCCCACCTTTTTTTCGTCGCAATGCAGGATTGAACGAATGCGGATGCGCGCACGTTTGTGCTTGGCCAGCGTGGCGAGGAAGCGTTGCCATTTTTCGGGAGCAGGTGCTGCGGCTGCGGCGGAGAATGCGCCGGGCATGGGCAGGTCGTAGCTCATGCTGTTGGTTTGGATGACGAGGCGCGCTTTGATGCCCGCATCCTGCATGCTGACGTGCAGCAGCGCCCAAGCCGAGAGGATGGCAACGGCGGAGGCGCTGCCGCCGAACACGGTGTCGCGGTGGTTGATGTTGGGAGCCAGCGGGGCAGTCAGGCACACGCCTTGCGGCGAAGCCGTCGCGACCTCCACGGCCATCGCCTTGGACAGCGGGATATGGGCGTGGAGGTAATCCTGTAACGCTTGCGGCGTCGGTGCGGGCACTATTACTTACCTGCTACGCGTTCCGCCGCTTGCACGGTGTTGGCTACCAGCATGGTGATGGTCATCGGGCCGACGCCGCCGGGGACGGGCGTGATCCAGCCCGCGACTTCCTTGGCGGTATCGAAATCCACATCGCCGCACAGCTTGCCGTTGTCCATGCGGTTGATGCCCACGTCGATCACGGCCGCGCCGGGTTTAATCATGTCGCCGGTAATCATTTTCGGCTTGCCGGTGGCGACCACGAGGATGTCGGCATCGCGCGTGTGCTTGGCGAGGTCTTTGGTTCTGGAAGTGCAGATGGTCACGGTGGCATGGTGCTGCAACAGCAGTTGCGCCATCGGCTTGCCGACGATGTTGCTGCGGCCGATCACCACGGCATGTTTGCCGTCGATGCTCACACCGCTCTTTTGCAGCAGAAGCAGCGAGCCGTAAGGCGTGCAGGGCGCGAAGCGCATGTTGCCGGTGGCCAGCGCGCCGACGTTCATCGGATGGAAGCCGTCCACATCCTTGTCCGGACTGATGGCGTGCAGCACCTTGTCGCTGTCGATGTGCTTGGGCACCGGCAGTTGTACCAGCAGGCCGTGGATTTTCGGGTCGGCATTCAATTCGGCAATCTTTGCCAGCAACGCGGCTTCGCTGGTGTCGGCGGGCAGGGCGATGTGCTCGGAATGCAAACCGAGTTCAGCGCAAGCCTTCACCTTGTTGGCGACGTACACCTTCGATGCCGGGTCTTCGCCGACGATGATGACCGCCAGCCCCGGCGTAACGCCGCGCGCCTTGAGCGCATCGGCGCGCACCTTCCATTCGGCGCGCACTTCCTGCGCAATGGCTTTGCCGTCAATAATGCGTGCGGTCATCGTCGTCTCCTTCAGTTAAAACTCGGGTTTAACGTCGGCTTTTTTGTAGTTGGCCACGCCGTCCATAATTTCTTTGCGCGCGGCTTCGATGTCTGCCCAGCCGCCGATCTTGACCCACTTGTTCGGCTCCAGATCCTTGTAGTGCGCGAAGAAGTGTTCGATCTGTTTCAACAGGATTTCAGGCAGTTCGGTATGCGACTTCATGCCGCGATACATGGTGGAAAGCTTGTCCACGGGAACGGCCAGCACTTTGGCGTCGAAGCCGGATTCGTCTTCCATTTTCAACACGGCCAGCGGGCGGCAACGCACCACCACGCCGATTTGCAGAGGGATCGGGGTAATTACCAGCACGTCCACCGGGTCGCCGTCGTCGGACAGTGTGTGCGGGATGTAGCCGTAATTGCAGGGGTAGTGCATCGCGGTGCTCATGAAACGGTCGACGAACATCGCGCCCGATTCTTTATCCACTTCATACTTGATCGGCTCCCCGTGCATCGGGATTTCGACGACCACGTTGAAATCGTTGGGAAGGTCTTTGCCGGAGGGGACTTTGTTCAAACTCATGATGCGGCGCCTTTACGTGGAAAATGAAAGGCGCGAATTGTAGCATCGCGCGGGACTAATCCAAACAGGGCAAAACGCAAAATTCTGCGTTTTGATACAGCCCGCTAGGGCGCAGGCTGCGGCGGGCGCTTCAGCATCTCGTAACGCACGAACGCCTCGCGGATCAGCGCGATAAGCGCCTCGTTCTCCCACGGTTTGGTGATGAACTGGTAGATCTCGCCTTTATTGATGGCATCGGTCAGGGTGCCGACTTCGGTGTATCCGCTCAGGATCATGCGTACCACATCGGGATACATGGTTTTCACGCGGCGCAGGAATTCCACGCCGCTCATGCCCGGCATGCGCTGGTCCGACAGCACGACGCAGACCGGATTTTGCGCCATGGTCTCCAGACCTTCCTCGGCGCTGGAC
>JBBIJL010000115.1:0-6805 GCA_037446005.1 Gallionellaceae bacterium
CGAGCGCGAGTATGCGGTGCGCGTGCAGGGCGAGATGACGCCCGAGCAGATGAAGCAGATGACGCGCGAGGGTATCGAGCTGGAAGACGGCGTGGTCAAGTTTGCCAAGCTGACCGACGAAGGCGGAGAAGGCTTCAACCATTGGTACCGCATCGTCATCAAAGAGGGGCGCAACCGCGAAGTGCGGCGCACATTCGAGGCGCTGGGCTTGACGGTCAGCCGCTTGATGCGCGTGCGCTTCGGTATCGTCAATCTGCCGCCGAGCATCAAGCGCGGCAAGATGGCCGAGCTGGGCGAGGGCGAAGTGACGATGATTCTGGATTGGGTCGGAATGTCGTCGGAGATCGTTGAACAGCCTAAACCCGTCAGAGTTTCGCGGCCTCGTCCAAGTGGCAAGGCGAACAAAGACAAAGCGGCGGAAGAAGTGACGCCGCCTGTTCGCAAAACAACCGGGCGGCGCGGACAGGCGGATCTGTCGCGCGCGAGCGCGCACCGCAAAATTAAAACTGGCGCGAAGTCTTAACTATCGTTAAAATTCGCGAGGTTAAGTGGGATTCTTGAATAATATTACTATTTGCGTGAGTGAGTATCGGATAAGGTCGAATGGAAGAGCGGGGCAATAAGACCATAATATGCAGCGTATTTTTTTTGGATATTGTCGAATATTCAAAGAAATCCGTTTCGGGGCAAATTTCCCTGAAAGAGCGCTTTAACGCCTTCTTGTCCACCGCTATTCGCGATGTGCCGATCAATGATCGCATCATTCTGGATACGGGGGACGGAGCGGCGATCAGTTTCCTGGGCGATGTTGAGGATGCGCTGAAAGCTGCGCTCAGTATGCGCAGCAGTTTGTTGAGCGATGAAGGTCTCAAGGATCCGCCTTTGCTGGTGCGCATGGGGGTGAATCTTGGCCCGGTGCGTCTGGTGAAAGACATCAATGGACAGCCCAATATCGTGGGTGACGGCATCAATGTGGCGCAACGCGTGATGGGGTTTGCCGAACCCGGACAGATATTGGTGTCGCGCTCCTACTACGATGCAGCATCGCGGTTGTCGCAAGAATATGCCGGAATGTTCCATTTTGAAGGCTCGCGCACAGATAAGCATGTGCGTGAGCATGAAGTGTATGCGATCGGTCATCCCGGTGATTTGGAGGCGCAGTCGCAGGCCGGCCTGAAGTCGGAAACGAAGTTTTCCAAAGCGTTACTCGAGTTTCGCGTGAAGAGCAAGGCGTACTGGGATGCCTTGCTCGTTCGCCATAATGAGCTGGTCGCCAATGTTCGCGAGACTTTTATTCAGGCGACCAATAAGCAGAAAGCGCTGTATGTCAGCTTGGCGGTCGTGCCGCTTTTGTTGCTGTTGTTGCTGGTGATCAAGTTAGCGCACAAACAGGAAGTGCCGCTCAAGCCGCAGTCCAAAGTTGCGGAAGTGAGTGCGCCGGTAAAAGTCGATTCGGCCAAATCCGGTGTTGCACTTGCGTCGTCTGCGCCTGCTGCGGCAACGAGTTCGACGAAACATGCCGCCTCCGCGCATGAGCATGACGCCAAGGCGAATGCTCATCAGAAGAAGGAAAAAGAAAAAAAGGAAAAGAAAGACAAGAAGGCAGGTCATAACGCCAAGGCGACGGAGCAGGCAAGCGGTGAGCCGGGGATTGTGTCGTTGACGATCAAGCCTTGGGGGGAGGTATATCTGGATGGTGGAAAAGAAGGCGTGAGCCCCCCCCTGACCAGATTGCAAGTTCCTGCAGGCGAGCACGTCATCGAGATACGGAACACAACGTTCCCTGCGTATAAGCAGTCCATTAAAATTAAAGCCGGCGAGAAAACGAGCATCAACTACAAATTCGCCAATTAGCCGATTGAATAGGAGAAATATCTTGGATAGCAGCAGAAATATTTTGTTGGTTGGTTTGTGTGTGCTGGTATTGGGCGGCTGTAGCACCGTGCTTTCCTGCGACGATGGTCGCGATGTCAGATGGTTTAGCAGTCCGACCGAGCATATCCTGAACAACGGAATCAAGAGTTACGAAGACGGAAATTATTCCGTGTCCATGGCAACTTTGCAGGGGCTGGTGGATAACAAAGAGGCGGCAAGTAGTGAGCGCGTTGATGCTTACAAATATATGGCCTTTATTCACTGCCTTTCCGCCAGAGAAAAGATGTGTCGCGATTCTTTCAAGAAGGCGCTGGAAATCGACTCGGGTTTTAATCTGAGTCCTGCCGAGGCCGGTCATCCCGTGTGGGGGCCGGTATTCAGCAGTGTGAAAAAGTCGGCAAAATAATTTTCTTGCGTATATAGCCATGATTAGCCACTTGGGGCGCTATGAAATCATCTCGGAGCTCGGGCAGGGGGCGATGGGGGTCGTTTACAAAGCGACCGACCCGCTGATCGACCGCACCGTCGCGATCAAGACGATCAATCTGGGATTGGCTCAGGAAGAAAAGGAAGAATACGAGGCGCGTTTCTATCAGGAAGCCAAGGCTGCTGGGCGCCTGAGTCATCCGAATATCGTCACCATCTATGATGTGGGCAAGAGTGGCGATGTGGCCTATATCGCTATGGAGTTTTTGCAGGGCCGCGAGGTGCGCGATATTCTTAACGACGGCCAAGCGCTACCGGTTGAGCAGGTGTTGGACATTGTGTCGCAAGTGGCGCTGGGCTTGGCTTATGCGCATGAACACGGCATCGTGCACCGGGACGTGAAGCCGTCCAATATCATGATGATTCGCGACGGCCATGTGAAAATCACCGATTTCGGCATTGCACGTATGGAGTCTGCTGCGGTGCGTACGCAGACCGGTATGGTGCTTGGCTCGCCCAAGTACATGTCCCCCGAGCAGGTCATGGGTAAGCTCATCGATCAGCGTTCGGATATTTTTTCTCTGGGTGTGATGCTGTACGAGATGCTGACCGGCAAGGCTCCGTTCGTCGGCGAAAATGTCAACGCCATCATGTATCAAACACTGAACGGCGTTCCTCCTCCTCCCAGTACGGTAAATCCGCTCGTACCGGATATGCTCAATTTCATCGTGGCCAAAGCGCTGGCGAAGGGGTTGGATGACCGTTATCAAAACGCCAAGGATCTGGCGAATGATTTGCGTGCCTGTCGGGATACTTTGCCGCGCGGGAATGCGTCCGTCGTTACCCCGGTCAAGTCGGCGGTATTGAATAGCGCGTCGTTGCCGGATGCGACTCCTGTGGTGCCGCGCGTGGACGAGAGTGAGGAATCAAAGCCTGTGGCGACTCTCGGGCTGTCAACGGCCTTCGACTCGTTTGGCGCGACCATGCGTTTGGCTGCAATGACCGCGAGCAGCGAGGATGTTGAAGAGCTCTCCAAGACTTTCAAAATGGCCCGCCCCAGTATGGAAGACATCAACCGTGCGGCGCCGCAGCCCCGCCCTTCCAAACCGAGTACCCCTTCTACTGTTGATTCCAAGCCCGTGCCCCCTCGGAAAGATCAGGCGGTGACCGAGAATGTTCCCGCCAAGAACAAGAAAGGGAATGGCGGGGTGCTGATCGCCATTATTGTCATCGTGATTGTCGGACTTGTCTTTGCCTTGCTGCGTTAGTTTCGCGTGTCGCCCGTTGTGAGTGTGGCGAGCATGCCGCGACTCTTTTCCTTCCACCCCTCAAATTGTTTGACTCTGTTGCTTGTGCTAGCGCATACGGCTGCGGCAGGGGCATTCAGTTTGGTGCCGCTGCCTAAACCGGCGTTATCCGGAGTGCTCGTCGTATTGCTTGGCAGCATGGTGTATTACGTGTTGCGCGACGCAAGATTAACGCTGGGGAGCGCATGGGTTGGGCTGGAATTGGATGGTGATCGTGTCGTGTTGAGCAGCCGCAAGGGGGATGAATTAACGGGCGAGTTGTTGCGCAGCAGCGTGGTTACGCCGTATCTCGTAGTACTCAATATCGCGGTAAGCGGGCAGCATCGCAGGCGCAATGTCGTGCTTATGCCGGACAGTATGGAGGCCGAATCCTTTCGCCAACTGCGCGTGGCGTTGAAGTGGGGGGCTGTACCTACTGTGTAAAGTTGGGGGGGGCGAGGATGGTGGGAGCGGCCTGCGGCAGCATGTCGGGATAGTCCTTGCTGAAATGCAAGCCGCGGCTTTCATGCCGGGATAGCGCGCTTTGCACGATCAGGTCGGCGGTGAGGACAAGATTGCGCAGCTCCAGCAAATCCGAGGTGACGTGGAAATTGCGGTAGTACTCGTTGATCTCTTCGTGCAGCAGGCGGATGCGGTGCTGCGCGCGTTCGAGGCGCTTGGTGGTGCGGACGATGCCGACATAGTCCCACATGAAACGGCGCAGCTCATCCCAATTATGCGAAATGACCACCGCTTCATCGGCGTCGGTCACTTGGCTTTCATCCCAATGCGGCAGGGAAAGAAGGCTGCTGTGCGGCTTGTTCAAAATATCTTTTGAAGCGGATTCGGCATAGACCAGACATTCGAGCAGCGAATTGCTGGCCAAACGGTTGGCTCCGTGCAAGCCGGTGTAAGAGGTTTCGCCTATAGCGTACAGATTTTTGACATCGGTGCGTCCACGTTGATCCACCAATAGTCCGCCGCAGGTGAAATGCACGGCCGGGACGACCGGAATGGGCTGGCGCGCGATATTGATACCGAGTGCCATGCAGCGGCGATAGATGGTGGGGAAGTGCTCCAGCAAAAACTCCACAGGCTGATGCGAAATATCCAGATAGACACAATCCAGGCCGCGTTTTTTCATCTCGAAGTCAATGGCGCGGGCGACCACATCGCGCGGAGCCAATTCGGCGCGCTCATCGTGCCACGGCATAAAGCGCGTACCGTTGGGCAGTTTCAGAATGCCGCCTTCGCCACGCACCGCTTCGCTAATCAGGAATGATTTCTCATGCGGATGGTAGAGGCAGGTCGGATGGAACTGGATGAACTCCATGTTGGACACACGGCAACCCGCGCGCCAGCCCATCGCAATCCCGTCACCCGTGGCGGTATCGGGATTGGTGGTATACAAATAGACCTTGCCCGCTCCTCCCGTCGCCAGCACCGTGTTGCGCGCGGCAATCGTGATAATCTCGTCGCTCAAGCTGTTAAGCGCATAAGCGCCATAACAATGATTGTCGCCACGTCCCAGTTTGCGTCCGGTAATCAGGTCAATCGCGATATACCGTTCCAATATGGTGATATTGGGATGCGTGAGCACTTTGTTGGCAATGGTTTCCTGTACGGCCAAGCCGGTGGCATCGGCTGCATGAATGATGCGGCGATGGCTATGTCCGCCTTCGCGGGTGAGGTGATAAGTCTTGTTGTTCTCGTCCTGAGTGTTGCGTGTGAAAGGTACTCCCTGCTGGATAAGCCAGGCGATAGCCGCTGCGCCATTCTCCACTACAAAGCGTGTGGTTTCCGGGTCGCACAATCCGGCGCCGGCAATGTGAGTATCCTGGATATGTTTGTCGAACGAGTCGTCCGGCGAGAGCACCGCAGCGATGCCTCCCTGCGCCCAAGCGCTCGCGCCCTCAAGCAGGGATTTTTTGGTGATGACGGCAACTTTTTGCTTGTCCGCAAGTTTCAGCGCCAGCGAGAGTCCCGCCAGACCGCTACCGATGATGAGAGTGTCGAATTGCAGCACGCCGGTTGGATTAAGTCGTTAACAATTGGCCGAACTATAGCAAATCTGGACGCCCTGTCCCGATAAACAATTTGAAATTGTATGAACTAAATTTGTGTCGCATTGTCCATGCTCCCGTTACGGGCAACAGGCTGCCGTTCGCGGGGTAGTCCGGTTATACTAGCCGGCCACATGAGTGGTGAGAATTAAGGGCTAGGGAATGGGTGACAGGGAAGTCGATCAACAGCTGGTGGAGCGCGCGCAAAGTGGTGACAAGCACGCGTTCGAGTTGTTGGTGGCCAAATATCAGCGCAGGCTGGGACGCTTGATTTCGCGCTTTGTGCGCGATTCCGCCGAAGCTGAGGATGTGACCCAGGATGCGTTCATCAAGGCGTACCGGGCGTTGCCGGCTTTTCGCGGGGATAGTGCCTTTTATACTTGGCTGTATAGGATAGGTATTAATACCGCCAAAAATCATTTGCTGGCATTGGGGCGGCGCGCACCGACGAGCACCCATTTCGATTCCGAGGAGGCCGAAGAATTCGAGGATGCCGCGTTGTTGCATGAGGTGGCGACACCCGAGAACGAGTTGATGAGCAAGCAGGTGGTCGAGGTGGTGAATGCGTCGTTGCAGCAACTTCCCGATGATTTGCGTATGGCGCTCACCCTGCGCGAGATCGAGGGCTTGAGTTATGAAGAAATCGCGGCGGTGATGAATTGCCCGATCGGCACCGTCCGGTCAAGGATATTTCGGGCACGAGAGGCTGTGGCAGTGAATTTGCGCCCGTTGTTGGGTACTAATGACAATCAGAGGTGGTAAGCATGAAACATGAGATTTCCGCGTTGATGGATGGCGAGTTGTTTGAAGATGAAGCCGAAGTTCTGCTAAATAAACTGAAAAAGAATTCGCAAGCGCAGCACGAGTGGCAAACCTACCATTTAATCGGCGACGCTTTGCGTCAGCCCGACCATGTCGGCAAAGATATCAGCAAAAGTTTTCATGAGCGCCTGCAAGCGGAACCTACCGTGTTTGCCCCGCGCCGCCGGACAACACAACGCGCACGATATTTTGCGTTATCGGCCGCCGCATCCGTGATGGCGCTGGCTTTGGTGGCATGGCTGTCGATGCAGGCGGGAACCGAGCCCGCACCCCAGATAGCTTCCGCTCAACCGCAAAACTCAGTTCGTCCCGCAAGCTTCTCTTCCGCCAATA
>JBBIJL010000116.1:0-6804 GCA_037446005.1 Gallionellaceae bacterium
TTGCAGAGCGGCAATGTGCTGATCGTGACGGCGACGGCGGATGCCGCAAAAATTTCCGTGCTGGAACAACTCGGTGCCAAGGTGGTGGTGCTGGTCGATGAAAGCGGGCGTGTCGATTTGCAGGCCGCATTGCGCCACCTGGCCGCTATTGGTTGCAACGAAGTGCTGGTCGAGGCCGGACGCACGCTGAACGGCGCGCTGTTGAAGGCCGGGCTGACCAACGAGTTGGTGTTATATTTCGCGCCGCAATTGCTGGGCGACATGGCGCGCGGCATGGCGCAGCTCGGTGAGTTGACCGAGCTGGAGCAGCGAGTGGAATTGGAATGGCAGGATGTGCGGCAAGTGGGGAACGATTTGCGCATTCAGGCAAAAGTGAAGAAGGGATAAGCATGTTCAGTGGAATCATCGCCGACGTAGGCATTATCGGCAGCGCGCAGGATCGCGAGGGCGGTTTGCGCTTGAGCGTGGAGACGCAAGACCTCGGTATGGGCGATGTGGCGCTCGGCGACAGCATCGCGGTCAATGGTGTATGCCTGACTGTGGTGAAAATTGACGGCAAGATCTTCACCGTGGATGTATCGCGCGAAACGCTGGCTTGTACAGTCGGCCTCGACAAACAGGGCGCGCGGGTCAATCTGGAAAAAGCGCTGCGCCTGTCCGATCGCCTCGGTGGCCATCTGGTCAGCGGCCATGTGGACGGCGTGGGCGAGGTGGTGGCGTTCAACGACATCGGCGAAAGCTGGCGCCTGATCGTGCGCGCCCCGCAGCCGCTGGCAAAGTACATCGCGATGAAAGGCTCCATCACCATCAACGGCGTGAGCCTCACGGTGAATCATGTTGCCGGTGCCGAATTTGAAGTGAACCTCATCCCGCATACGCTGGCAGTGACCACGCTCAACCAGCTGGGCGCGGGCGCGAAAGTGAATCTGGAAATCGACTTAATTGCGCGCTATGTCGAGCGCATGCTGCACGCAGAGAAAGAACAATTGAAATGACCGATGTAGCCCCAATACAAGAAATCATCGAAGAAATCCGCGCCGGACGCATGGTGGTGCTGGTGGATGAAGAAGACCGCGAGAACGAGGGCGACTTGGTTTTCGCCGCCGAATTCGTCACGCCGGAAAAAATCAACTTCATGGCCAAGTACGGCCGCGGGTTGATTTGCCTGACGCTGACGCAAGCGCATTGCGAGCAGCTTAATTTGCCGCTGATGGTGAGCGCTAACGGTTTGCCGCTGGCGACCAATTTCACTGTGTCGGTCGAAGCCGCAACCGGAGTAACCACCGGCATTTCCGCCGCCGACCGCGCGCGCACCGTGCAAGTGGCGGCGGCAAAAAATGCCAAGCCCGCCGACATCGTGCAACCAGGTCACATCTTTCCGTTGCGCGCGCAAAACGGTGGCGTGCTGGTGCGTGCGGGACATACTGAAGCCGGTTGCGACTTGGCCTCTTTGGCTGGCTTGCATCCCGCCTCGGTCATCTGCGAGATACTCAAGGACGATGGCGAAATGGCGCGTCTGCCCGATCTGATTCCGTTTGCCAAACAGCACGGTTTGAAAATCGGCACGATTGCCGATTTGATCGAGTACCGCAGCCACAACGAAAAACTGGTCGAGCGCGTGGCGCAGCGCAAAGTGCAAACTGCCTACGGCGAATTTGAGCTGTACACCTACACCGACAAGACCACCTCGCAAACTCATCTGGCTTTGGTGAAGGGCGATATTCAGCCGCAGAGCGAAACACTGGTGCGCGTGCATGAGCCGTTATCTGTCATGGATTTTCTGGAACAGGCCAGCTACCCGAACTCCACCAGCGTGCATGATGCGCTGCAAAAAATCGGGCAGTCAGCCGCCGGCGTGCTGGTGTTGATGCACCATGCGGAAACTTCGGCGAATCTGCTGGCGCGCGCCGCCGCCAAACCGGAAGCGCAGCACGCGCAATGGGACCCGCGCAGCTACGGCATCGGCGCGCAAATTCTGCGCGACCTCAACGTCGGCAAAATGCGTTTGCTGGCGACGCCGCGCAAGATTCCGAGCATGGCGGGATTCGGGCTGGAAGTGGTGGGTTATACGCAGGCTCATAGTTAAGAGGAAACAAAATGAAAGAAATCGAAAAAAACTTGAACGGCACGGGCATGCGCATCGGTATCGTGCAGAGCCGTTTTAATACCACCGTGTGCGAGGGCCTGCTGGCGGCCTGCCGCGCGCAACTGGTAAAACAGGGCGTGCTTGACGACGCCATCACGCTGGTCACCGTGCCGGGCGCGCTGGAGATTCCGCTGGTGTTGCAGCACTTGGCGCAGACGCACAAGTTCGACGCGCTCATCGCGCTGGGCGCGGTAATCCGTGGCGATACCTATCACTTCGAAGTGGTGTCGAACGAATCCGCGCGCGGTGTGGGCGAAGTGCAACTGCATGCCGGCGTGCCGGTCGCGAATGCGATTCTCACCACCGACACCGACGAACAGGCCGAAGTGCGCATGAGTGTGAAAGGCGCCGAAGCGGCGCTGGTCGCTATCGAGATGGCCAACCTTTTGAAAGCAACCGTATGAACGAAAAAGCGGGCAACACTCCGGCCAAGAGCGCGCGTCATCGCGCACGCGAACTGGCTTTGCAGGGACTCTACCAATGGCGCATGGCAGGCACCAGCGTTACGCAGATCGAAAAAGCCACGCGCGATGAAAAGAGCGTCGGCCGCTACGACGCTGAGCTGTTCAGCCAGTTGCTGCGCGGCGCGGTGAGCCAGCACGAAGAGCTCTCGGCCAAGATCGCGCCGCATCTCGACCGGCCGTTGAGCGAACTCAGCCCCATCGAATTTTCCGTGCTGCTGCTGGGCGCGTTCGAATTGGCCAATCTGCCCGAAGTGCCGTACCGTGTCGTCATCAACGAAGGCGTGGAACTGGCCAAGACCTTCGGCGGCAGCGACGGGCATAAATTCGTCAACGGCGTGCTGGATAAACTGGCGGCGCAACTGCGCGCGGTTGAGGTCAACGCTAAAAATTAGTTGATAGTCGTTAGGTGTTAGTCGCCGGTTAAAACCGCGAAGCGGCGACATCGACTAACGACTCATGACTTGCGACCAACGACTGCCACTCATGTCCGAATTCGATCTCATCCAGCGCTACTTCACCCGCCCCGCGCCGAGCGCGATGTTGGGCGTGGGTGACGATGCTGCCCTAGTGCAAGTGGGCGACGGTATGGCGCTGGCGGTATCCACCGACATGCTGGTGAGCGGCACGCATTTTTTTGCCGATGCCGACCCGCTGCTGCTCGGGCACAAAACACTGGCAGTCAACCTTTCCGATCTGGCGGCGATGGGCGCGACACCGCGCTGGGCGACCTTGGCGCTTTCCTTGCCCTGCGTCGATGAAGTCTGGCTGGAAAAATTCAGTCGCGGTTTTTTCGCGTTGGCACAGCAGCACGGTGTCGAACTGATCGGCGGCGATACCACGCGCGGCCCGCTCAACCTGAGCGTCACTATCATGGGCGAGGTGCCCAAAGAATCGGCACTGCGGCGCGACGGGGCGCGGAGCGGGGACGACATCTGGGTGTCGGGTACGCTGGGCGAGGCGGCGTTGGCGTTGGCGCACCTGCAAGGGCGCATCGTGTTGGCGCCGGAAATATTCGCCGCCTGTGCGGTGCGTTTGCACCAGCCGCAGCCGCAAGTGGCGTTGGGTTTGGCGCTGCGCGGGATTGCCAATAGCGCGATTGATATTTCGGACGGGTTGCTGGCGGATCTCGGGCATATTCTCGAGCGTTCGCGCATGGCCGCAGAAATTGATTATGCGGCGCTTCCTTGTGCGACACTCGTCCCCGGAGGCGAGCAGATCGTGCAACGCTGCGTACTGGCGGGCGGCGACGATTACGAATTGTGCTTCACCGCACCGTCCGCGCGCCGCGCCGAAATCGCCGCGATTTCTGCTACGCTCGCTGTGCCGCTCGCGCGCATCGGCAAAATAATCGACGGGCAAGGCTGCACGGTGCGCACGGCAGACGGCGGCGCGCTGCCAATCAAGGAGGCGGGTTATGACCACTTCGCATCATGAATTGAAGTTGCAACCGACGTGGGGATTTTTGTTCAGTCACCCCGCGCATTTTCTGTCTTTCGGCTTCGGGGCGGGACTGTTTCCGCGCTCGCCCGGCACGGCGGGCACACTCGTCGCCTTTCCGCTTTACTGGTATCTCGCGCCGCGCCTGTCGGATGCGCTGTTCATTCTGGTGTTGATCTGGGCGTTCGCCATCGGCGTGTGGGTGTGCGATAAAACCGGGCGCGAACTGGGTGTGTCCGACTACGGCGGCATCGTGTGGGACGAGATCGTCGCCTTCCTGCTGGTGCTGTTTTTCACGCCGTCCGGGTTTATCTGGCAGGTGCTGGCGTTCTCGCTGTTCCGCTTTTTCGACATCTGGAAGCCGGAGCCGATACGCCATTTCGATAAAACCTGGCACGGCGGTTTGGGGGTGATGTTCGACGATATTCTTGCCGCCGGTTATGCGCTGCTGTGTCTGGCGGTCATCAAGAGCGTGCTGATATGAAACGCGTCTTTGCCGCACTCTGTGTTCTGATCTGGGCCAGTGCGGCGCCGGCGGAAGAGTTCGACGCCAAGGTGATCGCCGTGCTGGATGGCGACACGCTGCTGGTGTTGCGCGACGGCGCAAAAATCAAAATACGCATGGCGAATATCGACGCGCCGGAAGTGAGTCATGCGGGGACGGGCGACAAATCGCCCAACTCGCAAAAAGACCAGGCGTTCGGCATGCAGTCGCGCCAGTCGCTGGTTGAGATGGTGGCGAAGAAGCAAGTGCGCATTAACTCGCAGGCGGTGGATCAGTATGGCCGGGTAGTTGGGGTAGTCACGGTGGACGGGCGCAATGTCAACGAAGAGCAGGTGAAGCGCGGCATGGCGTGGGAGTATTCGCATTACCACAGCGACCGCGGCTACATCGCCATGCAGAGCGAGGCACAACAGGCGCGGCGCGGTTTGTGGGCGCAAACCAGCCCGCAGGCGCCGTGGCAATGGCGCAAGACGCATCCCTCGGTTAAGCCGGGATTGCCTCTGGCACACAACAAATCAACCGCTGCGCATGCCGCCCCCACCGTGTTGTACGACGCGACCTGCGGTCACAAGAAACGCTGCGCGCAAATGAGCTCGTGCGACGAGGCGCATTTCTACCTCACGCGCTGCGGGGTAAAAACGCTGGACCGCAACAAGGACGGCGTGCCGTGCGAGGATTTGTGTAACAGCAGTAAGTAGTCGCCACGAGAGCTCTCGGGGCAATGCGCTACGCTTATTGCACCCTACATCAGATGACCGTTCCGGGTCGATTTGAGACGCTCACTATCACCATCAATCGTGATGATTAAATCCCCAATATAGTCAGCCAACAGACGATGCAATCTCCCCGGCGCGCTTGCGCATGGCGGCCGCTACTTCCTCCACCTTGTTGGCGGCAATGCCCAGTTCCAGCCAGCGTTCGATCTCAATGACCTCTTCCACGTGTTCGGCCGCGCCAAAGGCGGGGAATAGTCTGCCCGCCAGATTCGTCATGGCGATGAGGGGCTGGCCAACCGCATCCAGAGGCATGTCCGCCGCGTGGTGATGGCGCAATACCGCAACGATGCTGGGCGTGATATTCCAGTGCTCGGCCAGCAGTGCGCCCAGTTCGCAGTGGCTTAATTCCAGCATCTCGGCTTCGAGTGCAGAGTAATGATCCCCGCCTTCGGCCGCGAGACGGGCGTGGAAGCGGTTGCTGAGTTCGGGGTCGATATAGTCCAGCACCAGAAAGCCGATATCGTGCAGTAGTCCGGCGAGATAGATTTCTTCCTCCGGCGGGCGCCTTTCCTGGGGCATGGCTTTGGACAGGGCTTCCAGCGCCAGAGCGACCGCCATGCTGTGTTGCCACAGGTGCGTCACGTCGAGCAGACCGGTTGTTTTGCGGGTGACGGAAGTCATCATGGCGAAGCTCAAGGCGATCATCTTGATGCGCTTGATACCCAGCACGGCGGCCGCATCATGAGCGGTCATTATTTTTTTCGAGGTGCCGAACAGCGGCGAGTTGGCCAGGCCGATAATTCTGGCCGAAATCGCCGGATCTTTTTCGATCAGCTTGAGCAGCATTTCGTCGCCTTTGTCGGAGGCCAGTTGGATCGACAGGATTTCTTGCGCGATTTTCGGCATGACCGGCAGCGTTTGTAGCAGGTTAACGTTGTTGCGCAGTGTATGGGAGGGATTCATATTCACGGTTTTTCCTTTCATGAATGCAACTCAATCGGGAATGATCTGGAACGGGTGTGCGCCGCTGCGGTTTTGTCCGGCCCACTCGACGAGTTTGGCCGCCGGCATCGGGCGGGCAATGCCGAATCCCTGGCCGATATCGCAGCCCATCTTGAGCAGGGTGTGGAAATGCGCCTCGGTTTCGATGCCTTCCGCCACGGTCTGGAGGTCGAATGCTTTGGAGAGCGCGATGATGCCCAGCACGATGGCATGGTCGCCTTTGCTCACGGTCAGGTTGCGCATAAACGACTGGTCGATCTTGAGCGTGTCGACCGGCAGGCTGCTCAGGTACGACAGCGAGGAATAACCCGTGCCGAAATCATCCAGCGCAAAACACACGCCGATCTTTTTGCAGTGCTCGATGATGCCCGTGACTTGCGCAATATCTTCGAGCGCAACCGTCTCCAGCACCTCGATCTGGAAACGGTTGGCCGGCAGGTTCGGGTGCAGAATGAGTTGCCGGTGCAATTTTTCAACGAAGTGCGGCGACTCCAGATGATGCGCGGAGATGTTGATGCTGACTTCGATATCCAA
>JBBIJL010000117.1:0-6762 GCA_037446005.1 Gallionellaceae bacterium
CAAACAGGTAATAATTCGTCGGAGCGCGGAAACCGGTTCCAACGGAACTCTTGACGGAGAAGCGTTCACTGAACTGATACACCCCGGCCAGTTTGGGGCTGAATGCAGAATCCGTGCGGTCTGGATAAACAAAAGTCCCAGGAACACCACCTGTCGGCCCAACCCATCCCGTGCCGCCCGCCTTCCATGAGTCGTATCGCCCCCCCGCGTATACAGTAAGCGCCTCTCCCGCCACGATCTGATCCTGTACGAACAGCGAATTGGTCGTACTCCTGGCATCGATCTGGTCAAGGACTTGCGCCTTTGAATTCGCATCCGTCCAGTTTGAAGCTGCATATTTTTTCTGGTTCAGGCTACCTACTTCGATTGCCATGCCCACAATCAAAAATTGCCGCGTCCCGACCGGCAGGCTCAATTGCGCTGCGGCATTGGTCGTGCTATTGGGCGATGAGCTGTATGTGCCGGCGCCGATGTCAGCGTTGCTGTTGCGCCGGCCGATGCGTTCCAACTATCGCGGTCAATCTTTCCGGCATTCAAACTGAGCTTGCTGTTTCCCAATATCTCTCCGTCGTATCCGGCAAAATATCTCAGCGTGGTATTGCCCATCGGGAGAGAACCGTAGAAGTTGGATTCCTGTATGCTGGTCTTCAACCCGTTCAGGCTCAAATTGGTCGCCGCCGTGGAAACCTGCACGGCATTGCCGGTAGCGGCATCGGTCAGATAGCTGTGATAATCGGAGCCCGTGCTCTTATTGTCACTGTAGGCAAATCCGGCATTAATTCTGGAAGTCGGGGATAAATCGAAGTACAGCTTGGCATGCACATTCTTCGCGCTTGACCCGTTAAGCCCCTTATCGCCAACGATATAGGTCGTGGCTCCTGCCGTCGTCGTGGTCGGGATCGCGCCATTCACCACCACCGCTCCCGCAGCCGGCGCCCCCGACGGCGTCTTGGTCACATATTCAGAGATATACCCGTCGCGATCATTTTGCGAAAGGCCAAACACCACTCCCACCCCACGCTCGGATTTGTTCCGGTAAAGCCCGCTGGCATATTTCCCTTTAGCATCACCGAATCCCATACCGGCCTTGAACGACATCTCTTTTTTGGTGGGCGCCTTGGTTGTAACGGAGATAACTCCACCCATCGCGTTGCCGCCGTACAAAGAAGAACCCACGCCCGGCACAACTTCGATGCGATCCACATCCTCCATCGAAACCATAGACCAGTTAACCTGACCGGAGTAGGCGTCGATCATATTCATGCCATCGACCAACACCGCAATTTTTGTGAGCGTGCCGCCCTGCCCCCGCATGGAACTCAGCATCGTGGCACCCGGCCTCGAATTGCCTAACGCCCCACCGCGCAGATACAAGCCTGGCACTTTGGCAACCAAGGCATCGCCCAAACGCTGGTTATTGGTTCTCTCTATCTTGCCTGAGGTAATCACCGCAACGTTGGCGGGAGCCTCCACCGAAGACTGCTCCATTCTGGAGGCGCTCACCACCACATCGCCCAGTATCTTGTGGGCATTCTTCCGGCCTGCATCCGCGTTGGATGTATCCGCTTGAATTGCGGATGGCGCATCAGATGAATTAACTGCTCCCGCACTGGCTGCCGATGCAGGCGGAGTTGCATCTTCGGCGCAGGCATTTTTGGAAAACGAGACAGACAACACGAGCGACACCGCGCCCATGGCAACAAGCTTCTTATTCATACACTCCCCCGATAAATATTTTTTAGCGGGGCGGATACTAAAACCATGTTGCACTCATGTGAATGTGACAAATTGCCGCGCGACAAAGTGTCGCAGCCAAAACAATCTGCACCCTCGTGTGGCGGGGACTACTCTGTTCTTTTCTTGAAATCGTCGTGACAAGCCTTGCAGGTCTTTTGCACCTTGCCGAACTGCTCTTTGATGGCTTCGAAATTGTCGCCCTTCGCCACCTCGCCCAGCTTGGCCGATTCATTCTCGAAGTGCTCATTTACCTTTTTGAACTCATCGCTGTTGGACCATATCTCAAGCCTAGCCTTGGTCTCGCCGCTATCTGAACCCGGAATAAAGCCGTCCTTGGGCAGCTTGCTCAAAACCGCCAGATACTCCGCATTGCGGGCAAACAATGCCTTGTCATAGGCCATCACGCCTTTCGCCATGCGATGCAGCGTGCCGTAATACCAACCTATCATCGTGTATCCACCGCGACGGAACTTGATGGCGTATTCCTCTCGCGTCATTTCCGCTTGCGCATCGCCTGCAAAAATTGCCAGCAATGTCATTGACACCGCGATCATGGATAGTTTTTTCATATTTGCATTCCCCAAATCAAATGAGAGATCAGAAACGGCGCGCAGACTAAAATTGAAACTTACGCAATTTACGTTGCAATGTACGGAGGTGCATTTTGAGGGCGCGAGCGGTTTGCGTAACGTTGCCGTTATGCTCGTGCAACACTCGTTTCAGGTATTCGGCTTCTTGTTGATCCGAGAAAGGTTGGGGCAGCACCAACTCGCTTTCCGCTTGCGGGGTGTAAGAAAAAGCAGCCACCACTTCGTCGGCGTTGGCGGGTTTGGATAAGAATTGAACTGCACCGAACCGCACGGCATCGACTGCGGTGGCGAGGGATGCGTAGCTGCTTAGCACTACGACGCGCGCGTCCGGTTTGATCCGGCGCAACATCTCGACCAGCACCAACCCCGATGCGCCGGGCAGCTTGAGGTCGAACACGGCATATTCGGGCATCTGCGCCTGTAACATCGGCAAAGCCTCTTCGGCGCTGTGGGCGCAACTCACCGCATAGCCGCGTTTTTCCAGCGCCTGCCCCAGCACCCGGCAAAACGTGAGGTCGTCATCCACCAGCAAAAGCGACAGAGATTTTTCGCGTATCGACTGCAACATTTTATGCGGTCAGGCGACTCGGATGCGGCTCGCGCCCGGAGCCGAGAACGATGACAGGCCTCCATCTCGCCTGATGCGCGTAATCGGCCAACGCCTCGGGACTCAACAGACCGCCAGCACATGCGGCCACGCGCACATCCTGAAACAAGGTTGCGCCGGCTTGCCAAGCGATACAGTGCGGCGTGAAAGCAGTTTGCATGACGGTCTCCGGCAATTTCTGCGCATGGAATTCATTGAACCTGACGCCAGGAATATGTTGCCAAGTCAGCCGGGGAATAATGGAACAGCACTGTAGGAGGCGGTACTGTCGCGCTGACTTGGCGACGCGAAATTTAATGCCGATCGGAATAATTTGGAATGCGGCATTTTGTCGCAGCAAAACATAAGCACCGCCTTGACGGGGCGCCGGCGTTTTTTATTGGTAGCGCAACGCCTCAATCGGATCAAGCTGCGCCGCTTTTTTCGCGGGATAGAAACCGAAGAACACGCCCGTCGCCGCTGCCACGCCGAAGGCGATCAGCACCGACATCCAGGAAATAATCACGGCAGTGTCGCTCAACATATTCACCAGCAGCGCGCCGCCGATGCCGACCAGCACGCCGATGCAGCAGCCCGCCACCGAGATGATGATGGCTTCGAGTAAAAATTGCAGCATGATGTCCTGTTCGCGCGCGCCGATGGCGAGACGGATGCCGATCTCGCGCGTGCGCTCGGTGACCGACACCAGCATGATGTTCATGATGCCGATGCCGCCCACCAAGAGCGAAATCGAGGCAATCGCGCCTAGCAGCAGCGACATGACGCGCGTGCTTTCGGCGGCGGAATCGGCCACGGCGGTGAGGTTGCGCAGAAAGAAATCGTTATCCATGCCTTCGCGGATGCGGTGGCGCTGGCGCAGCAGTTGCGTCATCGCCGTTTCCACTTGCGGCATCACGTCCTGCGTGGTGGTTTGCACCATGGTCATGCGCACGGTGCCGGGGAACTGGCTGCCGAACACTTTGCGCTGCGCGGTGGTGAGCGGGATGATGATGGTGTCGTCCTGATCGCGCCCGTCCATGCCCTGCCCCTTGGTGCCGAGCAGGCCGAGCACCACGAACGGGCTCTGGCGGATGCGCAGGGTCTTGCCGACCGGGTCTTCGTCACCGAACAAATTCTGCGCCGCCGTCTTGCCGATCAGCGCCACGCGCGTGGCGGAACGCACATCGGAATCGGTAAAGCTCGCCCCTGCCACCACCGGCCACGAGCGCACCTCCAGATAATCCGGCGTGGTGCCGAGCACCGAGGTATTCCAGTTGTTGGGGCCGTAAACGATCTGCGCACTGCCGGGATGAATCGGCGCAACCGCCTGCACGCCGGGCAATTCGGCGATGGCCTCGGCATCGGCCACGGTCAGCGTCAGATTGCCGCCGCCCCCCGAACGCACGCCGCCGCTAGTGGAGCTGCCCGAAAGCAGCACAAACAAATTGCTGCCCATCGCGCTGATGCTTTGCTGGATGGCATATTGCGCACCCTGACCTATCGACATCATCAGCACCACCGCGCCCACGCCGATCACCATGCCCAGCATGGTGAGCAGCGTGCGCAGACGGTTCGCCCCCATCGCGCGCCAGGATTCGCCGAGCATCGCCCAGATCACGCGGGAGTCCTCCCCTCAATCCTCTCCCATGAGGAGAGGATGCGATTGCCCTCTCGCCCTCCGGGAGAGAGTTGGAGAGAGGGCTGACACACCGTGTTCATGCCGCTACCTCATGCTGCGTCGCATGGTCGCTGACGATGCGCCCGTCGAAGAAACGCACCTGCCGCTTGGCATGCTGCGCGATGTCCGGCTCGTGCGTCACCAGCACCACGGTGATGCCTTCGCGGTTGAGCGACTCGAACAGCGCCATCACCTCCTCGCTGGTGTGGCTGTCGAGATTGCCGGTCGGTTCGTCGGCCAGCAGCAAGCGCGGCTGATTAATCAAGGCGCGCGCAATCGCCACGCGCTGCTGTTGCCCGCCGGAAATCTTGTTGGGCATGGAGTCGTAGTATTTTTCCAGCCCGACCTTGACCAGCATTTCGCGCGCACGCTGGCGGCGCTCTTCCTTGCCCACACCGCAATAGATCAGCGGCAAGGCCACGTTGTCCTGCAAGGACATGCGCGGCAGCAAGTTGAACCCCTGAAACACAAAGCCGATGGTGCGGTTGCGCAGCAAGGCCAACTCGTCTTTATCCATCTGCGCGACGTGGCGACCATCCAGCACATAGCTGCCCGCGCTGGGGGCATCCAGACAGCCAAGGATGTTCATGAAAGTGGACTTGCCGGAGCCGGACGGCCCCATGATCGCGACAAACTCTCCCGGCTCAATGAGCAGGGAGACATCTTTTAAAACGGGAAACGCACCGGCGGAAGTCTGGTAAGACTTGTGCAGACTTTCGATGCGGATGACTTCCGTGCTCATCAGAACATTCTTCTCATCGGAGGGGTGTTGCCCGATTGCGGCTTACTGCTGGCCTGCGCATCGCCCACCACCACCTGATCGCCCGCCTTCAAATCGCCGCCGGTAATTTCGGTGTTGCGGTTGTCCGTGATGCCGAGCGTGACGCTCACGGGCACTGGCGCGCCGCCCTGCAACACATACACCGTGCCGCTAAACGCATCGCGCTTGGGCTTGCCGCCTTTGGCCGCGTCGCCGCCGTTCTTTTTTACCGGCTCCGCATTGGCGGGTTTGAAGCGTAGCGCGGCATTCGGCACCAGCAGCGCCTCTTTGCGCTCTTCCACGGCGATGCTCACGTAGGCCGTCATGCCTGGCATCAACAACTGTTCGGGGTTATCCACATTGACAACAACATCGTAGGTCACCACGTTGGACTGCACGGTCGGGCTGAGCCGGATCAGCCTGACTTCGCCTTTGAAATTTTTTCCGGCAAACGCATCAACGGTGAAGCGCACCGTTTGCCCGACGCGGATATTGCCGATGTCCGCCTCGGCAAAATTCGCGTCGATTTGCATCTTGGATAAATCCTGCGCAATCTTGAACAGCGTCGGCGTTTGCAAGCTCGCCGCCACGGTCTGCCCCACATCCACCGAGCGATCCACCACCACGCCCGACACAGGCGAACGAATCACCGTGTAAGCCAGATTGGCCTGATCTTTTTCCACGGCCGCGCGCGTCAATTGCACCTGCGCGGCGGCAGCTTTTTTGGCCTGCACGGCGGTATCCAACTCCTGCCGCGAAACGTATTCCTGCTCAAACAAACTGCGTATGCGCGCCTCGTTGGCAGTCGCCAGTTCCAGCGAAGCTAGCGCGCTTTGCACATTGGCCTGACTTTGTTTTTGCTGCGCGGCCAGCAGGGCATCATCCAGCTCCAGCAGCACCTGTCCTTTTTCCACCTTGCTGTTGAAGTCGACGTAGAGTTTTTTCACCGTGCCGGACACTTGCGTGCCGACATTCACCAGCGTCACCGGATTGATCGTGCCGTTGGCGGAAACAACTTGTTTGATCTCGCCCTTCTCAACCGCCTGTGTGCGGTACTGCGGCTCGGCGGCGGCGAAGTATTGGCGGTAGGCGACATAGCCGCCCGCACCGGCAAGCGCCAGAACGATCAAGGCTATAGCTGAACGGGATAGTTTTTTCATGGCTGACTGTTCTCTGCTGAGGGTTCGGGGCTCTGCGCGGACAGCAGTTTGATGTCCAGACTGCCCATCGCCTGCGCCAAGGTCGCGCGGTAAATATTCCAATTGTAGGAGGCCTGCACGCGCTGCTGGCGCGCGCTCGCCAGCGCGCTTTGCGCGACCAACACATCGAGCAAACTGCCCACGCCCGCCTGATAGCGCGCCGAAGCCACACGCTCGGACTGCTCCGCGCTGTTCACCAAGTCGGCAGTGCT
>JBBIJL010000118.1:0-6751 GCA_037446005.1 Gallionellaceae bacterium
CTGCTGCGCATGAAACAAAACGACGGCATCCCGCAAGTGCGTCGCGGGCTTGAGGTAGGCAAACGCATCATAGTCAGCCTTTGCCATACGCAACAATCTATGCGCCTCCTCAAGCATGGGCGTCATAGAGAACCTTTCCCTCCCGCAGCGCATGATAAATCGCCGTACCGGGAACTTGGCCGCGCCGCGCCATCTCACTTTCGGAATAAACCAGCAGGTCAACGCCGACACCAATGAAGCCCACCGTGCGATAGAGTTTGAGCATTTCGCGCCCTTTATCCAAAACCTCCTTCTCCACCACCAGCAGATCGAGGTCTGAACCGGCATCGGCATCCCCGCGAGCATAAGAGCCAAACAAAATCACCTTGCTCGGCTGCACCGTCGCCACAATACGAGCAACAGCCGCTTGCATAACCTCCAGAAAATCCGGTGGCATCTCATGCTTTGGGGGCGCAATTCTCACGGCAGCACTCACAATTTCACCCCTTGAGATTTGGCGATATGGAACATCGGCTCGTTGCGGGTATGATTATTCACCACCAAATCCACATAACGTCCCAAGCGGTCAGCAAGCCTGCCGCGAGTTCGCGCGAGTGACAACGCCACTTCAAGCGCATCGGTTTCGACATACAGATCAATGTCACCGCCCTTGGCGCTATCGTCCACGCGCGAACCAAACAGCCACACCTCGGCGTGGGCTCCGAAAAAATGGGCTGCCTCCTGTTTGATTGTTTCGATTTGTTCGCCGCTCAATCGCATGTCTTATAAGACCTTAATGGACATCAGCTTTGATAGGTGCGCAATGTATCACAACGGCATTGCAGGTAGCGTCATACACAGAGCGCATACACCCAAAACTCAAGACAAAAACAAGGGAGGCCGGAGCCTCCCTTGTTCGTTGCGCTGATGGGTGTGCGAGCCTGTCCTGCGCTTGCCGAAGGGCTCAACCCATTTTACGCGCGCTTAGCGAGTTGCAGGTATTACAAAAGAAACCGCTGTCACACCTGTCACTGCCGGACTGTAATTGATGGCGCAGTTCGGCACGGTTCCACCAGTAACTGAGTAGCCAGTACTTACCACAGTAGTTGCATCAACCATTGATTGCGCCAAGGTTACAGAACAAGTTGCAGTGGATGCAACATCTGTCCAACCCGACACACTGCTAACTACTTTGGCGGCGTAATTAATGTTAGCGCCAGAGGTAATAGCACCGGCAACACCTTTAAGCGCAGCCTGCTTTGCGTCAGTACTCAAGTCCGTGAACTTCGGCAACGCGGTTGCAGCCAAAATTCCCAGAATCACAATCACCACGATCAATTCGATCAGGGTAAAACCTTGTTGATGTTTCATGCTTACTCTCCTAGTTAGTTGTTGAGGCCGCAGCCCCATTGAAGTGAATACAAACCGCCCGATTGCCGCCGTGCCGCAGCACATTGCTCACCGGACGCCGCGCAATGTAGAGGAAAAGCCTGCGCTGCACAAGCGTTTTTTGCATCAATTTTAGAGATCGAAATCCATATTATTCAGCATACTATATCAACTTCTTCACATCAGACATCAGGCAATGTCAGTCAATATCAAATAATGTCAGCATGCGGCGTTTATCGCGCCCAGAAAGTCAGCAGCACCAGCGTATAGATGCTGCCCAACACCAGTAACACGCCCATTTGCTGGGTGTGGCGGAAGGTGAACTCATCCACGCCGCCATGCGAGACTTCCAGCGGCTTGAGGCCACGGCGCAGCGAAACCCATTGGTTTGCACTGTGTTCGAATTCGCGCAACAGGCTGGGACGAAACAGCACGAACAGACTCACAAACAGGGCAAAGGTCGCCCCAAGCAACGCGATCAACACCAGCGGGTCGAATAACGCGCTCACATAAGCGACCGGCACGCGAAAATGTTTGGCCAGTCCCGCAATGGCACTGACTTTATCGAGTTGAATGGCGAAAAAATACAAGACGTAGAGCGCCCCCAATAAAGTGAGCGCACCGCTGAGTTGCCGATAGCGGTAAAACCACGGATCGAGCGTGATGCGGTTTTCCAGCTTGCGATCCAGCTTGCGTGTGGAAATCCAGCGGTTGGTAAACTTGCTGGCGATTTCCAGCCAGTGCGGTCGCAGAATCAGGATGGCGCCAACGATCAACCCGGCAACGCTACCGAGCAACAGGAAGTTGAGAAAGGCGCGCAACAGTATGGTTTCGATAATAGTCATGGCGTTTCCTTTCAGAGTTTAAACACGACTTCATTGTAGGCTACAACTTAAACCCAGATAGCTCATTAGCCCGAGCTACGTCATTGATGAAACTACTAGCCAGTCCCTTGCCATCTAGCTGGCAAGGGACTGGATTCCGGCTTTCGCCGGAATGACCGCCTAATGGCTCCTTGGAGCTAAAACCAGCTCACCGGCTCTGTGGGCTCGAACACCGTACCGACCAATTCTTTACCGCCTTCGACAACACCGCCGCGCACGATCTGCTCGGTTTGCACGCTAATATGAAAGCGTATCCATTTCTGGCCGTCTTTGCCGGGCGCGAAATGTTCGGTTCGATTCAGCACATAGATCAGTTCGCGCGCCTTGAGGTCGAACACCCAGTTGCCCGGCGCGACTGAACGCGGGGACGGGTCGTAGAATTCGCCGGAATAATTTCGGGGCAGTTTTTGCAGCCACTTCATCGGATTCTCGGTGGCGATCAGGCTGAGGTCATCCTGATTGCCGCGCACGTAATTTTTGCCGTGCTGCATGGACAAGGCGCTTTGCAAAGCGCCCACCGTCTCTTCCATCGCGGTCTTCTCGGCCATTTCCTGGTAATACCAAACTCGATCCAGAAAGACGCTCATCAATATGCTGACGATGGCGACGACGATGACGAGCTCGATAAGGGAAAAACCGCGCGAATATGGAGTGCCGAGTACGGCGTGCCGAGTACGGCGTGCTGCGCGCACTTCATTCGGAGCTTTGTTGTTTGTGCTCATTTGTGCAACGCCGCCTTGCCCAAGTCCCACATCGGCAGGAAGATGCCCAAGGCAAGAATGAGCACCAGCACCCCCAGTGCGGTGATCATGATGGGCTCGATTTGCGCGCTCAGGGTTTTCACTTCGTATTCCACCTCTTGTTCATACATGCCGGCAACCTCAAACATGAGGCCGTCCAAGTCTCCCGTTTCTTCGCCCACGGCAATCATTTGCAGCACGACGGGGTTGAACACGCCGGTGGCAATAGCGGTGCGCAAAATACTTTCGCCGCGCTCCACGCCGTCGCGCATCTGCTCCACGCGCGCGCGCATGAATTCGTTGTCCACCACCAGCGCCACGGCATTCAAGCCCTGCACGATGGGAATACCGCTCTTCATGCCCAGCGCCAGGCTACGCGCGAAACGCGCCAAGGTGGATTTGAGAATAATTTTTCCGGCGATGGGAATCTGGAATTTGTATTTGTCCCATTTGTATCTGCCGTCCACGGTGTTGATGTAGGAGCGGAAGGCGACCACCGCACCGATGCCCAGCGCCAGCAGCAGCGGCCAGAAGTTGACGAAGAAATTGGACGAGCCGATCAGCAGGCGCGTCATCAGCGGCAACTCGGAGTGAAAGCCCTCGAACACTTTGACGAACGCCGGGATCACGAAAATGTTGACGATGACGATAGCGATGGTCATCGCAACAACCACAAACATCGGGTAGCGCAATGCGCTCTTGATGCTTTCGCGCATTTCTTTTTCAAACGCCAGATGGTCGTACAGGCGCATGAAGGTCTCGTCCAGCATGCCGGTCATTTCGCCGACTTGCACCATGCTGATGTAAAACGGGGAAAAAATGCTGGGATGGCGGCGCATCGCGGAACTGAGTTCGCGCCCGCTGTCCAGACTCTCGCGCAGGTCTTGCAGCATGGCGGCAAAGGCCGGGCTTTGTGTCGATTCCTGCAAGCCCGCCAACGCGCGCATGATGGGCACGCCGGCTTTCAGCAAGGTGTACATCTGGCGGCTGAACAGCATCAAATCCAAGGGGCTGACCGGTTTTTGGTTGAGCTTTTGCCACCAGACGTCCTTGTCGCCGACGGACTTTTCTTCGGCGCGCAATTTCTTGGACAGCTTGATCTCGGTCGGGGTGATACCGGTGTTAAACAACTGGTCGGCGATCGCGCCGCTATCCGTGCCTTCGAGCGTACCCTGCACCAAATCGCCGCGCGCACTGCGACCTTTATAGGCGAATACCGGCATCAGTCTTCCACCTGATTGGTGATGCGCATGACTTCAGCCACGGAGGTGAGCCCCAGCTTCATTTCCTTGATCGCGGCATCCAGCAGCGTTTTGCCTTTCAGGTGCTGACGCGCCACGTCCATAAAGTGGGTGGATTTTTCATGCGCGGCCGCATCGGCAATGGTCTGGTTTATTTCCAGCATTTCGTACACCGCCATACGGCCATAGTAGCCGCTGCCGTTGCAATGCGAGCAACCGCGTCCGTGCAGCAGTTTTCCCCAATTCTCGGCGGTAAGGCCTTCGTTACCCAGCCATTCGATTTCCTGCACGCTCGGCGTATGCGGCTCGCTGCAACTCTCGCATATGCGGCGCACCAGACGCTGCGCCAGCACAGCCTGCACCGACGAGGCCACCATGAAGCGCGGCACGCCCATGTCCACCAGACGGAACAGCGTACCGGCGGTATCGCGCGTGTGCAGGGTGGAGAACACCAAGTGACCCGTCATCGCGGCGCGCAAACCGATCTGCGCGGTTTCCGCATCGCGCATTTCGCCCACCAGAATCACATCCGGGTCTTGACGCATGGCAGCGCGCAACACGCGCGCGAAGGTGAAGTCGATCTTTTCGTTTACCTGCACTTGAATAATGCCGGGCAGACGATATTCCACCGGGTCTTCCACCGTGATGATTTTCTGATCGACGGTATTAATCTCGGACAAACCGGCGTACAGCGTGGTGGTTTTACCGCTACCCGTCGGCCCGGTCACCAGCACCATGCCGCTGCTACGGCTGATGACTTCGCGGAAACGTTTGAGCATTTCCGGCGGCATGCCCAGTTTATCCAGCCCCAGAATGCCGCTGCTCTGGTTCAACAGACGCATCACCACCGATTCGCCGTATTGCATGGGCAGCGTGGAGATACGCACATCCACCGCCTGATCGCGCACACGCACGCTGAAGCGGCCGTCCTGCGGCAGACGCTTTTCAGAAATATCCAAACCCGCCATCAGCTTCAAGCGCAACACGAGCGAAGGCGCAATCTTGCTGTCCGCCTCGGTTTGCAAATGCAGGGCGCCGTCGATACGGAAACGCACCTGCATGCGCGTCTCCTGCGGCTCGATGTGAATATCGGATGCGCGCACTTGCGAGGCATCGTCGAACATGGTTTGCAGCAATTTGACGACCGGCGCTTCTTCCAAACCGACCGTGTCGCTCATCGCGCCGAAGTCGATGTAAGCGTCGCCGAGGTCTTCCGACAATTCGCGCGCCAAGCCGGTGATTTCTTCGGTGCGGCGATAGACGCGGTCAACGGTTTCCAGCAGTTGACCTTCGGTGACCACGGCCAAGTCGATGTCGCGCTTGAGCAACCGCGATATTTCGTCGAAAGCAAACAGATCCGTCGGGTCGGTCATGCCGACCAGCAAGGCGCCGTTGCGGTCTTCCAGCGCGATCGCGCGGAAACGCCGCGCCTGATTCTCCGGCAAGCGCCGGACGATCTCGAGATTGACGTTATAATATTTGAGGTTGATGTAGGGGATGTTGAGCTGCTTGGCGAGCGCTTCCGAAATCTGGTCTTCGGTCACGAAAGCGTTATCTACCAATACCCTGCCCAGCTTGCGGCCGGTGCGCTTTTGTTGGTCGAGCGCGAATTGCAGCTGCTCCATCGAGATGAGTTTCTGCTGTGCCAGCAGATCGCCCAAGCGGATTTTTTCGGGACGTGCCATAGAAATAGTACCTTTGTATGTGGAGCCAGCTGCGCCAATTGCAGGCGCAACTTAGCCTTTTTTCGTATTGCTGACAAGAGTTACCGCGAGTTGCTAATGTTTAACGTGATCCTTTTTCAACCGGAAATCCCGCCCAATACCGGCAACGTCATCCGCCTGTGCGCCAATAGCGGCGCGCAACTGCATTTGATTCGCCCGCTCGGTTTTGAACTCGACGACAAGCATCTGCGCCGCGCCGGTCTGGATTATCACGAGTACGCCAATATGCGGGTACACGACGATCTGGATACCTGCCTGCGCACCCTGCCCGGCTCGCGCCTGTTTGCCTTTACCACCAAGGGCTCACATCCTTTCCACGAAGCCGCCTTCCGGGCGGGCGATGCGTTTTTATTCGGCCCCGAGAGTCGCGGCCTGCCTGCCGACATTTTGGCTTCATTGCCTCCGGAGCAAAAACTGCGTCTGCCCATGCTGCCCAATAACCGCAGTTTGAATTTATCGAATACGGTGGCGATTGCGGTGTATGAGGCATGGCGGCAGTGCGGGTTTAGCGGCGCGGGATAAAAAGCGGGGAAGGGAAAGAGACCGCACCTACACTGCGCGAAGGAGAAGGGGGAGAAGCGGAGAGCCCCCGCCGCCCTTCCCCTTCAAACTAAAACTCATCGCTCGGCTGGCGGCTCAGCAAACCTTCGGTCGCCTGATCGGCGGGAAGGTGTTCGTACAACACGCGGTAAACCGCTTCGCAAATAGGCATCTCCACATCCAGACGCAGTGCGATTTGATGCACTTCGCGCGCGGTGTAAACGCCTTCCGCCACGTGCCCCAATTCTTGCAAA
>JBBIJL010000119.1:0-6747 GCA_037446005.1 Gallionellaceae bacterium
CAAGGATGTGCTCACTGCTAATCTGGTCACGGTGACTTCCACCGCCTTGGCGAACGGGCTCAACGGCGGAGTCGCCAGCAACTACAGTTTGGGTATCGGGCAGACAGTGGCGGCGGCAATCACACCCAAGGCGTTGACCGAAACCGGCTTGTCGGTGGCGGCCAGCAAGGTGTATGACGGAACGACTGCGGCTGCGGTGTTGGGGACAGCTGCGCTTGCAACAGCCGAGGCGGTGGGGGCGGGTTCGACGCTCGACGGGATTCCATACCTTGGCGATACGGTGGGTATCGCGGGCACAGCAACCGGGACTTACAACACTAAGGATGTGCTGACGGCGGCTTCGGTTGCGTTCGGCGGGTTGTCGCTGGCGGGGGCGCAGGCCGGCAACTACAGTCTGACTATGCAGGCCAATGCGGCGGCAACGGTCACCCCTGCCCCGCTCACGGTCACCGCGAACGCCGCCAGCAAAAACTATGACGGCATTGCCTACGCGGGCGGCAACGGTGTGACTTACAGCGCCTTCGCCGGCGGGGAAACCTCCGCCGTACTCGGTGGCACGCTGACCTATAGCGGCACCGCGCAGGGCGCGATCAACTCCGGCAACTATGTCATCACGCCCGGCGGATTGACTTCAAGCAACTACGCCATCAGCTACGTCAGCGGCACGCTCGGGATTATCCGGCTGATCGTTTCGCCGGTCAGCCTGAGCGGCACGCGCGTCTACGACGGCACGACCACGGTCGCGGCCGGCGTTTTCACCTTGAGCGGTTTGATGCCGGGAGAGAACCTCACGCTGACCGGCGCGGGCACGACGGCGGACAAAAACGTGGGCAACAATAAACCGGTCAGTCTGGGCACGCTCGCGCTGGGCGATGGCGTGGGCGGCTTGGCGGCCAACTACACTTTTGCCGGCGGCACGCACACGGTGAATATCACCCCGGCGCCGCTCACCGTCAGCGCAAGCGGCGTGAACAAAATATACGACGGCTTGCTCGCTGCGGCGGTGACGTTGGCCGACAACCGCATCACGGGCGATGTGCTCACGCCGGTCAGCGGCACGGCCACTTTCGCCGATAAAAATGTAGGCACCGCCAAAGCGGTGAACGTGAGCGGCATCACGCTGACGGGCATTGATGCGGCCAATTACACGTTCAACACCACCGCCGCAACCACGGCGAACATCACGCCCAAAGCGTTGAGCATCGGCGGCATCACCGCCGCCAACAAGGTGTATGACGCCACCACCGCAGCGACCGTCAGCACCGCCGCCGCAAGCTATACCGGGCTGGTGGCCGGCGATGCGGTGACAGTGAATGCCAGCGGGATATTCGCCGATAAGAATGCGGCGACCGGCAAGACGGTTACGCTGACCGGCACGTACTCCGGTGCGGACGTCGCCAACTACACCATCACCGGCCAGGCCGCGACCTCTGCCAATATCACGCCTGCCCCGCTCACTGTGAGCGCCAGCGGCGTGAACAAAATCTATGACGGATCGACGGTGGCCGCGGTCACGCTGGCGGATAACCGCTTTGCGGGCGATGTGCTGACGCTGACCAACAGCAGCGCCGCCTTCGCCAACAAAAACACGGGCACCGCCAAACCCGTGAGTGTGAGCGGCATTGCGCTCGGCGGCGCCGATGCCCCCAACTACACCGCCAACGCCACGGCAACCACCACGGCCACCATCACGCCCAAAACCGTGACGGTGAGCGGCATCACCGCAAACAACAAAGTATTCGACGGCACCACTGCCGCGACAGTGAACGTCACCGTGCCAACTTTTAACGGACTGATCACCGGCGATGTGCTGCACGTCAGCGCGAACGGCGTATTTGCCGACAGCAACGTGGGCATCGGCAAGACGGTCACGCTGACCAGCAGCTACACGGGCGCGGATGTCGGCAACTACAGCATCGTCGGACAGGCCGGCACAACAGCGGACATCACCCCCTTGGCGGTGGGCGGCGTAGTCGTTGCCAATATTCAGGCGATCACCGTCGCGGTACTGGATTCGCCGGCGCAAATCTTCGCGGCGGCGCACGTGCCTGTCGTTTTCCCGGTTCTGCAAGCCGGAGGAGTCGCGCCGCCAGCCGACCTCATCAGCTTGCCCGGCGACATCGTCCAGGCCGACAAATCGCTCATAAAGAATAGCCGCTACAAACGGTTCAAGTATGATTAGCAGGATATGAACCCGACATTTCCCAAGCTCACATTTTTTGCATTGACCCTGTTGTCCGGGGTATCCGCAGCAGCAGCTCCGCTCACGCCCGATGCCGGGCAAACCAGCCGCGAAGTGCAAAGGCAGCCCCTGCCGGAACCGCCGCCAAGCGCATCCCCATTGCGCGGCAATGAGGAAAACGCGGGCGAAACGCCGGACGGCCCCAAGACCGTGGGCGACATCCTCATCGACGTAAAAGGCTTCAGCATCTCCGGCAATAAAGCGGTTCCCGTATCCGCACTGGAAGCGTTGCTGGCGGACTTAACCGGGGGCACGCACACCGTCAAGGAACTCAATGCCGGTGCCGCGCGCATCACCGCTTGGTACCGCGCGCGCGGCTATGCGGCGGCGCAGGCTTATCTGCCGGAGCAGGACATCAAGGAAGGTATTGTCCTCATCAAGGTGCTGGAAGGGCTGATCGGCGAACGGCTGCTCAACAACCAGTCGCAACTCTCGGACGATCTCACCAACAGTTATCTGCAAAACATCCACAGCGGGGACGCGGTGCAAACGCAAATCATCGACCGCGCGCTCTTGCTGCTGAAAGACACGCCCGGCGTGGGCGGCATACGCGCCTCGCTGCAACCCGGCGCCAGCGTCGGCACCACCGATTTGCTCATCGAGCTTGATCCGGCCTCGCTCATCAACGCCAACATCGAACTGGACAACTACGGCAACCGTTATACCGGCGAATATCGCGCGGGAACGGCGCTCGCGCTGAACAGCCCGTTCAACCTCGGCGACCAACTCAGCGTGCGCCTGCTCGCCAGCGCCGGCAACATGACTTACGCGCGGATGGCCTACCAGTTTCCCGTCGGCGGGGACGGCTTGAGGATCGGCGGCGCCTATGCCGACACGCGCTACCAGTTGGGCAAGGAATTCACGTCGCTGCAAGCCCACGGTAGCGCCAGCAACATCAGCGTGTATGCCACCTATCCCCTGATGCGCAGCCAGTTGCGCAATCTCTCCGCCACGCTCACGCTGGAAAGGAAAAAGCTGGTCGACCAAACCGACGTGCCCGCGTCGTCCTCCGATAAACAAATCCTGCTCATCAACGCAGGCCTTGCCGGCAATATGCGCGATAGCTTGCTGGGCGGCGGAGTCACCGCATTCGATGCCGCACTGGTTGCAGGCAAGCTCGGCATGGATGCCGTGTCGCTCGCAACCGATGCGTCCTCGGCGCAAAGCAACGGCACTTACGCCAAAATTTCATATAGCCTCAACCGCCTGCAACGGCTCAGCGACAGCGACATTCTCTCCCTTGCGCTCTCCGGGCAACAGGCCACAAAAAACCTCAATTCGTCCGAAAAATTTTCTTTGGGCGGAGCCAACGGTGTGCGCGCCTATCCCCAGGGCGAAGGGGGCGGCGACGATGGCATGCTGGTTAATCTGGAAGCGCGCCACAACCTCACGGAAGACCTGCAAGGCATCGCGTTCTTCGATGCGGGCTCCGTGACCGTGGATCACACGCCGTATGCCAGCACAGCAAACTCGCGCAAGATTGCGGGCGCAGGAGTGGGCGCGAATACGCAATTCTGGGGCATGCAATTCAAAACATCTGTCGCCTGGCGCACCAGCGGCGGGCAAGCGCAAGCGGAACCCGCCACGGTCAACAACACTCCCCGAATCTGGTTGCAGTTAAGCGGGCAGTTTTAAGTTGCTGTCAATGCACGCTTCGGAAAATCCCATGCCTCCCCGCGTTGCCGTCATCGGCGCCGGCCCTGCCGGATTAATGGCGGCGGAAGTGCTCGCGCAAGCCGGAATAAGTGTCGATGTGTACGACGCCATGCCGAGCGTGGGGCGCAAATTTCTGATGGCGGGCAAAGGTGGCATGAACATCACCCACGCCGAGCCCTATGCCGATTTCCTCACGCGCTACGGCGCACGCCGCGAGCAGATCGAACCGCTACTCAACGCTTTCACCCCCAGCGATCTGCGCGCGTGGATACACGGCCTCGGCATCGAAACCTTCGTCGGCTCTTCCGGCCGCGTCTTCCCTACCGACATGAAAGCCGCACCGCTGCTGCGCGCGTGGCTGCACCGGTTGCGCGAAAACGGCGTGCATTTTCATGTGCGCCATCGCTGGCAAGGCTGGGATGAACACGGCGCATTGCGCTTCGCCACACCGGATGGCGAATGCAGCGTGAACGTTGATTCTGTAGTACTCGCGCTGGGCGGCGGCAGCTGGCCGCAACTCGGCTCGGATGGCACTTGGGTATCGCTGCTGGCACAACGCGGCATCGCCATCGCACCGCTACGCCCGTCCAACTGCGGCTTCGACATCGCATGGAGCGCGCATTTCCGCGAGCGTTTCGTCGGCGAACCGCTCAAATCCGTGAGCGCCACATTCGGCAAGACACACAAGCAAGGCGAATGCGTCATCACTGCCAACGGTATCGAAGGCGGCTTGATCTACGCACTCTCCTCAGCATTGCGCGACGAGATCGAACGCCACGGCAGCGCCACGCTTTATCTCGACCTGTTGCCCGATTTTTCATTGCAGCGCGTACAGGATGAAGTGTCGCACCCGCGCGGCTCGCGCTCGCTCGGCAGCCATCTGCAAAGCCGTCTTGGCTTGAAAGGCGTGAAGGCCAACCTGCTGCGCGAAGCGCTGAGCGCCGAGCAGATGCAGGATGCGCCCTTGCTCGCGCACACCATCAAAGCACTGCCGCTCAAACTCATCGCCTCGCGCCCCTTGCGCGAAGCCATCAGCAGCGCGGGAGGCGTGAAATTTGAAGCGCTCGATGAACACCTGATGCTGCGCGATTTGCCGGGCGTATTTTGCGCGGGCGAGATGTTGGATTGGGAAGCGCCCACGGGCGGCTATCTGCTCACGGCTTGTTTCGCCAGTGGGAAAGTAGCGGGGGAAGGAATTAGGAAATGGTTAGCGGCACTGAAAGAGTAAACAGCCAATTTACAAATGACTGCCAACTCTGCCCAACCAGTATCTTGGACGCCGCCGATGATGCGCAACAGCAAGCACCTGAATGAAGCCTCCTGAAACGCGGTACAACACATTGAACGGGAATCGCCGCAACCCGGCTTTGCGAATATCCGGCTGGCAATCGAGCGGATAACTCAATGGCGAAGCACATACAAGTCTCAGCGTTGCCTCGAACTCGAAAATGTAATCTGCGCCCAACCCAGCAACGCGGCTTTCGTAAAAAGCGATGCTATCCAGATACTCCCCCGAAGCGGCAGGGTGAAACTGATAAATCATCTTAATAGTGCTTGTGCAGCAGCACGCACCGCATCGGCAGAAACCAGCGTAGCCGCACCGCTATCAATATCGGCCGCACGACGGCTCGCCTCATTGCGCCAATCTTCGGCGATCTCAACTTCAGTTTGTGTATCGAGACTGATCAACAATTTATGCGCCAGTTGTGCGCGCTCTTCCTCAGGTAAACCCAGAACAGCATCTTCAATAGTAGCGGCAACCATAACATGGCTCCTTTCGTAGGCATGGGCGCATTCTATCCGAATACATTTCACCGCGAAACGAACCCGCAGAAAATCATCCCTGCTCCGGCGAGTAATACAGCGTCTTGCCGCACTGCGTGCAGAAATGCTCGCGATGAAAAGTGCGGTTCATCAGCGCGCGTACATGGATGCGCTCGTTGTTGCAGACGAGGCGCGACAACTGCCGCCACCAATAACTGCCCACGACGATAGGAAGAAAGACAAAGACCCCGCCGAACATATAGTCGAACTCTCTTCCGCCGTGTTTGATCGCGTGAAGCAAAGTCGGCAACCCGGTCGAAATAAAAATCGAACAAAACGCAACAACCGCGATCTTCTGGAAAGTATATTTCATGCCACTGCTCCTGCTGGACTGTATCCCCGGCGGGTGGACGGGGATCGTACTGATCTATCCGGTGTGACTTCCTCACCCGCCGGGTGAGGGCTGCTTAAAACATATCCGCCTGCTTCTTTTCCTTCGCGGCGCGTTCATTCGACGATTGTTGCTGGAACGCCTGCTTCAACCCGTTGGTCAGATACAGCACCTCCATCGTGAACGACATATGCGGCGCATTCAGCTCGATCACCGAATCGCCCTGCTTTAGCTTCGCCGAAGCATTGCCCACAAACGGCACCTCGCTGCCCACCAGCTTGTCGGTGCGGTCAAAGATGAACGTCACCTGCGACAAGCCCTCGATACCCAAGCCGTCACCGTCGCTCTGCAACATCCTGCCGCCGGAAAACTTGTTTGCGCCCGCATCGGAAAGAGAGGTCTTGCCGCCCACCTGCTGCTTCACTTGCGCATAGGTGGCAATGCCCAGCTCCTGCCCGAAGGGGGCTGCGTTGGCGGCGAAAGCGAGGTTGGAAAAAGCTGAGCTCAGAATGGCGAGCAGGCAAACGAGTTTTTTGCGCGGGCGAAATGCTGGACTGGGAAGCGCCCACCGGCGGCTACCTGCTCAGCGCCTGTTTTGCCGGGCTTGGGTGCATTGGCTTGGCTAAATGGCCTTATGCGTTTTCCCCGGGGGATATCCGCTTAACGGATGGCGAAACAATAGTTCGAGCCTTCT
>JBBIJL010000120.1:0-6674 GCA_037446005.1 Gallionellaceae bacterium
GAAACACACGCATTGCGGCAGGCACCCAGATTGCGCCGTACAGCCATATTGATCAGGCCGAGATCGGCGAGCAATGCCATATCGGTCCCTTTGCGCGCATACGTCCGGGTAGCAAACTGCACAACGATGTCCACGTCGGCAATTTTGTAGAGATCAAGAACAGCGAGATTGCCAATAGCAGCAAGGCGAATCACCTGAGTTACATAGGCGATGCGACTGTCGGTAGCCGCGTGAACATCGGCGCCGGGACGATAACCTGCAATTACGACGGGGCAAACAAATTCCGTACGGTGATCGAGGACGACGCGTTCATCGGATCGGATACCCAGCTGGTTGCACCGGTTACGGTAGGGCGGGGTGCCACGATCGGAGCAGGCTCAACCATAACCAAAGATACGCCGGCAGGCGAGTTAACGTTGTCGCGAGCGAAACAAATCAGTGTTAGCGGCTGGCAGCGCCCTACCAAGAAAAAATAACATTAACGGAAACCGAATATGTGCGGAATTGTAGGCGCTGTTGCGCAACGTAACGTCGTACCAATCTTATTGCAGGGCTTGTTGCGGCTGGAATATCGCGGCTATGACTCGGCCGGCTTGGTTGTGGTGAACAACAACCGACTGGAACGCGTGCGGAGTATCGGACGCGTAGCCGAGTTGACTGAAAAAAGCGCCAACACGCAAGGCCATATCGGAATAGCGCACACTCGCTGGGCGACGCATGGCATCCCTAGCGAACGCAATGCCCACCCGCACCTGAGCCGTGACCTGATCGCAGTGGTACACAACGGCATTATTGAAAACTACGAAGAGTTGCGCACGCAACTGACTGTCACAGGTTATGTGTTCACTTCGGACACGGATACGGAAGTCATCGCGCACCTGATCCACTCGTATTACGCAAAAGACAAAAATCTGCTGACTGCAACACAGGCTGCATTGGCACAGTTGGTAGGCGCTTACGCAATCGGTGTGGTTGCCGCTGACAACCCGTCGAAGCTGATAGGCGCGCGTAAAGGCAGCCCATTATTGCTCGGAGTGGGCGAAGGTGAGCACTTCATCGCTTCCGACATGTCGGCACTGCTGCAAGTTACTCAAAAAGTGGTGTATTTGGAAGAAGGCGACGTCGTAGAATTGGCGCTGGCTAACTATCGGATATTCGATGCCAAAGGGATTGAAGTAAAACGCCCAGTCAATATTAGCGAACTGAACAATGCAAGCGTAGAGCTGGGCGAGTACCAACACTACATGCAGAAAGAAATCCACGAACAGCCGCAAGCACTTGCTAACACGCTGGAGTCAGTGTGTAACAGCCAGTCGCTCATACCAGGAATCTTCGGCGCGGAAGCCGCCAGTGCATTTGCAGAAGTAAACAGCATTCTGATATTGGCATGCGGAACCAGTCACCATGCGGGCATGGTCGCGCGCTACTGGCTGGAAGAAGTGGCCGGCATCCCTTGCGTGGTCGAGATAGCGAGCGAATACCGCTATCGCGTCAGTGTCGCCAACCCCAAAACGCTGGTGGTCACTATCTCCCAATCCGGCGAAACAGCGGACACACTTGCGGCGCTCAATCACGCCAAGTCGATTGGGCATCTGCACACCTTGGCAATTTGCAACGTTCCGGAAAGTGCCATCATCCGCCAATCCAAATTGCGTTTGCTGACCCGGGCGGGTCCCGAAATCGGTGTGGCTTCGACCAAAGCGTTTACCACGCAGTTGGCAGCCCTGTTCCTGCTCACGCTGGTGCTGGCAAAACAACGCGGCAAGTTAAGCGCCCAACAGGAGCAGCAGCATCTGCACGACCTGCGCCACCTTCCGAGCGCAGTGCTGGCCGTGCTGAAACTGGAGCCGGAGATTGCCAAGCTGGCCGCGCATTTTGCGGATAAGCATCACGCCCTGTTCCTCGGGCGCGGTTTGCACTACCCCATCGCCCTAGAAGGTGCGCTCAAGCTGAAAGAGATCTCCTACATCCACGCCGAAGCCTATCCGGCCGGTGAACTGAAGCATGGTCCGCTGGCCTTGGTGGATGAAGACATGCCCGTCATCGCGGTGGCACCCAACGATACCCTGCTGGAAAAGCTCAAATCCAACCTGCAAGAAGTGCGCGCGCGCGGCGGTGAACTGTACGTGTTTGCCGATGCCGAGACACGCATCCACTCCAGCGAAGGCGTGCACGTGATGCAAATGCCCGAACACGCGGGTTTTCTAAGCCCTATTCTGCACACGATACCCCTACAACTGCTGGCATATTACGTGGCATTGCAAAAGGGAACAGACGTCGATAAGCCCAGAAATTTGGCAAAGTCGGTGACGGTCGAGTAACCAGACAGCGGAAACGCGAGTTTGCCGGACTGAGTATCGTTCCCACAACGTGGAGAATATCGTATGGCGGTCATCGCCGTATTCAACCAAAAAGGCGGGGTAGGGAAGACAACTTCCACCTTGAATATTGTCGCCGCATTAGCTATGGCACGGCGGCAACCTATCGCGCTTGATATGGATCCGCAGGGTTCGCTGAGCCTCGCCTCAGGGTTGAAAGATGCGCGCACGCTACCGCGCAACATGGCGGCCTTCTTCAAGGACAAAACGCCGCTGGCGAATCTCCTGCATGACACCCCGGCGGGCTGGCAACTGATCCCGGCCTCGATCGAATTATCCAAAATTGACTTGATGTACGGCAGCGACCCGAACGCCGCTAAGCTATTGAAGCAAGGCTTAGGCGAAGAGCTGGCACTCACAGGCGCGCCGATTTTGATTGATTGCTGCCCGATGCTGGGCGTGCTCACGCTGAATGCTTTGTTGGCATGCGACCGGGTATTGATCCCCGTCTCGGCAGATTACCTGTCGCAGCAGGGGGTGCACAGGCTGGATGCGGCATTGAATGTGCTGGAAAAGAAACTTCAGCGCAAATTCGAGCGGCGCATCGTGGTAACCCGCTTTGACTCACGCCGCAAACTGTCCTTCGACATCTACGACAAACTCAAAGAACGTTACGGCGCGCAAGTTTGCAGCACCCGCATCGGGGAGAACGTGGCGCTGGCCGCCAGCCCCATGCACGGTTTGGACATCTTCGCCTTCGCTCCCCACACTCCCGGTGCGGCGGATTACAAGGCGCTGACGCTGGAATTGGTGAAAAGCGGATTCTTCGACAATTAAGCGTTAGTGCAACACCAGCCAAGCGGTCGCAATAACCGCCGCAGCCGCAATTACCATCAGCCAGAAATTCCGCTTCCTTTGTTGCACCGCAAAATCCAGCAGTGCGGCTTCGTATTTTGCCATCGGGTTTTCATTCAAACGCTCGTGTAGCAAACGCGGAATCTGCGGCAGCAACGTCGCATAACGCGGAGCCTCATCCTTGAGCGACTTGATGAAACCGCGCCAGCCGACCTGTTCGCTCATCCAACGTTCTAACCAGGGCTTGGCGGTCTTCCACAGATCAAGCTCGGGGTCTAACTGCAAGCCCAGCCCTTCGATATTGAGCAGCGTTTTTTGCAGCAGAACCAGTTGCGGTTGTATCTCAACGCCGAAACGGCGCGAAGTCTGGAACAGACGCAGCAATACTTTGCCGAACGATACCTCGCGCAACGGTCGGTCAAAGATCGGTTCGCACACCGCACGGATCGCCGCCTCCAACTCGTCCACGCGGGTATGCGCTGGTACCCAACCTGACTCGATATGCACCTGAGCCACGCGCTTATAGTCGCGATTGAAGAAAGCGATGAAGTTCTGTGCTAGATAGTTTTTGTCGGTATCGTTGAGCGTCCCCATGATGCCGAAATCCAGCGCGATGTAACGCCCGTCCTCGGCTACTTGGATATTGCCGGGGTGCATGTCCGCGTGGAAGAAGCCGTCGCGGAATACCTGCATGTAAAAGATTTCCACGCCGTCCGAGGCCAGCTTGGAGATATTGATGTTCGCCGCACGCAACGCCTCTATCTGGCTGATGGGGATGCCGTGCATACGCTCCATCACGATCACGTTGGTATCGCACCAATCCCAATACATCTCCGGCACCAGCAACAGATTGGATTTGGCGAAATTGCGTTTCAACTGGCTGGCGCAAGCCGCCTCGCGCATCAGGTCGAGCTCGTCGTGCAGATACTTCTCGAATTCGGCCACTACCAACTTCGGCTTCAAGCGCTTACCGTCCGCCCACCAGCGCTCCATCAAACCGGCACAGATGTCGAGCAGGGCAAGGTCGTGCTCGATCACATGCACGATGCCGGGACGCAAAATCTTCACCGCCACCTCGCGCCCGTCGGGCAATACGGCAAAGTGGACTTGCGCGACCGAAGCACTCGCGATAGGCGTTTCGTCGAAACTCAGGAAGACATCGGAGAGTTTTTTCTGGTAAGTGTTTTCCAGCACAGCAACCGCTTCAGCCGACGGGAAGGGTGGCACCTGATCCTGCAACTTAGCCAGCTCATCGGCGATATCCAAAGGCATCAAGTCGCGGCGCGTGGAGAGCATCTGCCCGAACTTGACGAAGATCGGCCCCAGGCTTTCCAACGCCAAGCGCAAACGTTCTGCGCGGGGTGCAGACGTGTTGCGAAAGAACAGCAGGATGTTGAGCGGCGTTAACAGCCAACTGGTGCGCTCGTGCGCGAGCAGGAACTCATCCAGACCGAAGCGCAGCACCACATAGAAGATTTTGAGGACACGGAAGAAACGCATAGCCAGCAGCTCAAATAAAAAAGGCTCGGCGAAATCGCCGTGCCCTCTAGTTTACTTGAGTTGCGCTTAAATCTGCTGGATTCCAGACAACAGCCAGACCGCCTTGTCGTCCTTGGTGTTCTTCTGCACGTGCCAGATCTCGTCGAAGTTCTCCGGCGCGCCATTGTTCTCGCGCAGCTGGCCGCTCATGCGCACGCTGGCGATGGCGATGTCATTTTCGTGTGCGACTTCCAGCAGTTCCGCATTCACGGTGACTACATCGGTCTTCTGCGCCGTGTTGTCGCGTTCGCGGATCTGCATTGAGATCTCCGCGAACATTTCCGGTGTAGTGTATTCGCGGATGTCGTCCAGATCCTTGCGGTCATTCGCGGCCTGCAAGCGGATGAACGAAGTCTTCGCGCTGCGCAGGAAAGCCTCCACTGGGAAATCGGCCGGGATGTTGCCCGCTACCGGCGCGACTGCGGCGACGCTGCTGGTCGCAGCTTGCTGTACCGGCTCAGCCGAGCCGCCATAAGGCGCGCCCGCTCCGGCATATTGCATCGCGGGTTGCTGTTGTTTTTTGCGGAACATCGAGATCAGCATCATTACCACCGCGCCGACAGCCAAAGCCATCAAAATACCGCCCAGTGCGCCGCCCAAACCGCCGAGGCCGCCGCTGGCAAACAATGCGCCCAGACCCGCGCCGATGGCCAGACCGGCCAGAGGGCCGAGCCACTTGTTACCGGCAGGTTGAGGAGCAGCGGGTGCGGGCGCCGCATTGGGAGCAGGTGCCGCAGCAGGAGCTTTCTGGGTTTGTTGGGGAGACATGGTGCGCTGCTTGCCGATGCTGCTACCGCCCCCGAAACGGGATTTTGCTTCAGCGTTCGCTGCGAGCAAAGAAAGGCTGGAAATAACGATGGTCAATAACAACAAGAAACGTTTCATGTGATCCCTCAAAATAGTTGATAACTGCACGCTTGAAAAAGCGCCCACCCTACATGGTGACGATATTCAAAAATTCAATACCGCGGCTACGACAGCCCCGCGCACACGAAGTTCAACAAATCACCGGTTCGTGGATGGGCAAAGCGCAATGAACTCGCATGCAACAGCAGACGCGGCGCACTCGCCACATCGCCATACAAGACATCACCGAGAATGGGATGCCCGATAGCCGCCATATGTACGCGCAACTGGTGCGTGCGTCCGGTGATAGGTTCCAGTTCCACACGGCTCGTATCCGCCGCCGCATCGTATGCCAACAAGCGGTAGCGCGTCAGTGAAGGCTTGCCGGTTTCCCTGTCTATCTTGCGCAACGGGCGGTTCGGCCAATCTGCCGCGATAGGCAGATTCACCTCTCCCGCCACAGGAACAAGTTTGCCTGCCACCACCGCCACATAACGTTTATCCACCTCGCGCTCACGGAACATCTGCGAGAGGCGACGTTGTATAACCTCTCCGCGCGCAAACACCATCAAGCCGGATGTCGCCATATCAGATCGGAAGAGCACCAGCGTATCGGAAAACTGTTTTTGCAGACGCGCAGACAGACAATCCTGCTTGTCTTCACCACGCCCTGGCACAGCCAGCAAGCCGGCAGGTTTGTTCACCACCAGCAAAGCCTCATCGGCATAAACGACTTCCAGCTCGGTGGCAGGAGGAGTGTAGATAGATAGGGGGCTCAACTGCGCAGAATCAATGCTTATGGGCAGGGGCCTGCCAGACATCGGCGATGGACTTCTCTTTGTTGCTTTCGTTCAGGATTGGCAGACCGTACATCTCCGAGAGCATGCGCAGCACCGTGTAGTGGTTGATGCGCTGCGCCGACTTGCCCGGCTTCACCATTTCGCCCACAAACATCGTCGCGACGCGGTTTGCCTCCGAGCCATTATCCTCATCCCACGTTACGACCAGCAGGCTGTTGTGCGTTGTTGCCCATTGCGCGTACCGTTCCATGTTCTGCGCCAGCCACGCATCGCCCTGCGCGACGCTGCCGTCGTGCATATCGTTGCGCTGATCGGG
>JBBIJL010000121.1:0-6574 GCA_037446005.1 Gallionellaceae bacterium
CCTTTCCGGTTACTTACTGGTCTTATCCTGTGATAGAGGATGGGCATCCGCGTGGAGCCGTCGTCACCTTCCTCGATATCACCGAACAATTGCGCGTAAAGAGCGAGTTGAAACACTCGCAGGCTTTGCTGGAGGCCGTCATTGATAACATTCCGGTAATGGTGTTCCTGAAGCGCGCGGAAGACTTGCGCTTTGAGCTGTTCAACCGAGCAGGTGAACAGCTGCTGGGATATGCCAGCAAGGACTTGGTAGGCAAGAACGATTACGACTTGTTCCCGAAAGATCAGGCGGACTTTTTCAGCCAAAAGGACAAGGATGTGCTGAAGAGCCGACACTTGCTGGAAGTGCAGGAGGAACCAATCCAAGCTGCCGATGGCAGTGATAAATGGCTGCATTCCTTCAAGGTCGGACTCTATGACGAGGCGGGTTATCCAACCCACCTGCTCGGCATCTCGGTCGATATTACCGCGCGCAAACGGATGGAGGATAAGTTGCGCGAGAACGAAACACAGCTGGCTGAAGCTCAGCGAATGGCGCATTTAGGGCATTGGCAACTCGACCTGCAAACCAATAAGTTGGTCTGTTCCGATGAGATATACCGCATCTGGGAAATCGACCCGGCGCAATTCGCTGCCACCTATGAGGCATTCATCGAGCGCGTACACCCCGATGATCGCGAAGCGGTGAATAAAACCTATAGCGATTCCCTGAAAGGACATCCTTACTGTCAAATTGAGCATCGCCTGCTGATGCAAGATGGCAGGATTAAATATGTACTGGAGAAATACGAAACAACCTATGACGACAGTGGCAAGCCATTGCGTTCTTTGGGAACAATGCAGGACGTGACCACGAACAAATTGGCCGAGCATGCCTTGCGTGAGCAACACAGGGTGCTGGGAGAAGCGCTGGAAGGCACGATCCACACGGTGTCGATGGCAGTCGAGTTGCGTGACCCGTACACAGCCGGCCATCAGCGGCGGGTGGCTCAGCTGGCCTGCGCAATTGCGCAAACAATGGGACTCGACAAAGAACGCATCGCGGGCATTCGTCTGGGAGCGACAATCCACGATATCGGCAAAATCGGCGTTCCGGCAGAAATACTCAGCAAGCCGTCACATCTGTCTGCCGTGGAGCTCCTGCTCGTGCGAGAACATGCCGTAATGGGTTTTAATATTTTGAAAGACATCACCTTCCCGTGGCCGGTCGCTGAGATCGCCCATCAGCATCACGAGCACATCGACGGCTCCGGCTACCCGCAGGGGCTTAAGGGCGAAGCGATCTGCCTAGAGGCAAGGATAGTCGCTGTGGCGGATGTAGTAGAGTCAATAGCATCGCATCGTCCATACCGTCCAAGTGTGGGCTTGCCGGCGGCACTAGAAGAGATCACCCGTAACCGTGGCATACTCTATGATGCACAAGTGGTCGATGCCTGCTGTCAAGTAATAGCTTCAGAATTCAAATTCGGGTAAACACCGACGGACTGCACTGGCCACAGTCCGCGCCCCCAGCCCAGCCTCTGCAAAAATCAGAGGTTTCTGTTTTTCTTGATCAGATCATAGGCGAGTTGAATTTCTTTGGCCTGTTCGGTGGCCATCGCGATCATGTCTTCCGGCACGCCCTGCCCCATCAATTTGTCGGGATGGTATTGGCTCATCAGCTTGCGGTAGGCGCGCTTGATCTCGGCGTCGGTATTGTCTTTAGTCACGCCCAGCGCTTTGTAAGCATCTTCCAGCGCTTCCGCAGGATTGGTCTGCCCGCTGCCGAAATGTGCCTGGTTCAGCACCATGTCCATCATCTGCTTGAACGCGGCTTTGTCAAACCCCAGATAGCCGGCGATGTCACTGAGCAGCGCTTCTTCCGCCGGATGTAAGTGTCCGTCCGCCAGCGCCATCACGATGAGATAGACCAGCAGCACTTGTTTCAAATTTTTCGTGTGCCCGCACACGGCCATGAAACGCTGGTAAGTCGGCTCGATGTCGAACGCGGGATCGGCGCCCTGCTTGAACAACGCAATGGCCTGCAAGCGATGCTCCGCCGTCATGTTCAGCTTTTGCATGAACTGCTCGACATGCTCGATCTCGCCCTGCGAAACATGCCCGTCGGCCTTGGCCAGTTTGCCCATCGAGATGAAAATCGTTTCGAGGAAGACCGCCTGGCGCAGCGCGTTCTGCAACGGGTTCATCCCGCCGGAGCCGTAAACCCGCATGCGGTCAAAAAACGAGCCTACGAAAAAGCCGAGGAGGCCGCCCCAAAAGCCAAGAAACAAATAACCTGCGATGACACCGATGAGCTTAAACACGACGACTCCAAAAAAATGAGGGGAACACGGCTTCAGACAAAGATGGGCATTATACCTTCGGCGCAGCATGCCGCGCCGCGGTATACGCTATCCGACCTTGCGCATGACGGCATCTGCCCAGTGAGCTAAACTTAAGCACAGAGAGGCAATGCAGGGCAAACTGCCGGTGGCGCAAGAATTCCCGTACGCCCCGCATTCCAAGCCGGTGACACATGAAAAAAATCGCAAGCTGTTTCGCTATATGTCTGCTCCAGTTGCAATTGGCTGGCGTGGGCAACGCGGCCGACGAAACCGACATTCTGAAAACGTGTCTGGATATGCGGGGCAAGGAGTCCGCAGAAAGCGAACTCACTTGCTACCGGAAGGCGGCGCTAAGCGCGGATCCCGCGAAATCGCTCATGCCGTTCCGCGCGCACGGGCTTGCGCAAGAATGGGCGCCCAGCAACGACCCGCTCAACCCGCACAAGCAAAGCTACCTGCTGCTGTTTGCGCAATCCTCGCAAGCGAACGACAAACCCACCAGCCCCAATCCGCAGAATCAGGTATTAACCCCGGTGCCGCAGGAAAACCGGGATATGAAATTCCAGTTCAGCATGAAACACGATCTGGCCGATTTTCGTCGCTACGGCTCGCTGTGGTTCGGCTATACGCAATTGTCGTTCTGGCAGTTTTACGACGCGGCGGACTCCCGTCCGTTCCGGGAAAACAATTACGAACCCGAACTGATCTACTCGATACGCCCCAACGACCTGTTCACGAAACTCGACATCAATCCCAGCGTTCTCAACTTCGGCTTGGTACACCAGTCGAACGGACAATCCAACCCGAGATCGCGCAGTTGGAACAGGGGCTACATCCAGCCGGGCATCGAGCACTCCTATCCCGGCGACAGACGCTTGGTCGTGCTGCTGCGCTGGTGGCAAAGGCTGAAAGAAGATGTCGCCACCGACGATAACCCGGATATCGGAAACTATCTCGGCTACGGCGATATCGAGTTGCGTTACTCGCAAAACAGCATGTGGGAAATCTCGGTCATCGCCCGGACACATTCGGTTCAGCTGGACCTTGCCGCACCGTGGACAGCGTGGCGTTTGCTCACGCTGGCATCCCCCGGGGAACACAACACCAACATCCACCTCCAATATTTCAACGGCTACGGCGAAAGCCTGATCGACTACAACCATAAACACGAAACATGGGGCATCGGACTGTCGTTCCCCTTCAAATAATCCGGCGCAATATTAACGTTGACAGTCCCAGGACAATTCCCCTAGAGTTTGCGCCACTTGCAAATCCGCCGCACGCACATCGCACCGCAAGCACGGTACGAGGCTCACGGCGAAATCCCCAGAACAGGAGGCTGGCGCAAGGATGATCCCCCCATAACGGGAATCATCGCCAGCAGCAAAACTTGCTCTACAAAGGGGAAACGCATGGCCGCCTGCCTTACCGCTGTATCCGCTCGCCGTTCCGGCATCTCCCCTCTTCCGCAAGAAAACTCACCGTTAACCTGATACAGGAGGCACTATGGCTGACTTCGCGTCCGCATTTGCAGCGACCATGAAAGCAGAGGGCGGGTATGTCAACGACCCGCAAGACCCCGGCGGCGAAACCTACAAAGGCATCGCGCGCAAGATGAATTCCAAATGGGACGGTTGGATCGCCATCGACATGGCGAAAAAGGAAAAAAATTTCCCCTCCAATCTCGACAGCAATGCCCCGCTGCAAGACAAGATCAAAACCTTTTACGAGATCAACTACTGGGACAAAGTGCGCGGCGACGAAATCACCAACCAGCACATCGCCGAGTGCATCTTTGATTTCGCCGTCAACGCAGGCCCCATCACCAGCGCCAAGCTCGCGCAGATCACCGTCGGCGCGGAACCGGACGGCACCATCGGCCCCGTCAGCCTGGGCAAGATCAACGCGGAAGATGCGCGCGTCTTCATCGCCCTGTTCTCGCTGCACAAGATCGCACGCTACGTGCACATCTGCGAAAAACAGCAGGACAGTAAAAAATTCTTCTACGGCTGGGTCAAACGCACACTGGAGGCCATCTAATCATGAACTTCTTCACCGATATATTCAGCAGCGGCGCAACTTCTCTCGTCACCGCGGTGGGCGACGCCATCGACAAGAACGTCACCTCCGACGAAGAACGCAAAGAACTCGACAACGAGATCGGCAAGGCCAATATGCAATACCAAGTGCAAATGGCCACGCTCGGACTGCAAGAAACGCAAGCCTATCTGGGCGATGCCGCCAGCGCGCGCGACAACCAGAGCCGCGTGCAGGAATCGGAACACGCGAGCTGGCTGGCCAAGAATGTCCATCCGCTGCTTGCCTTCTCCATCATGGGACTCACCTTCGCTCTCTATACCGCAGTGATTTACGGCAGCACCAAAGAAGGCTTCCTGCGCCCGGAGACCAAAGACATCGTCATCTACATCCTCGGCGCACTCACCACCGTCGCCACGCAAGTCGTGTCCTACTTCTTCGGCTCCAGCTCGGGCAGCGCGGACAAGAGCAAGGCACTCAATGCGCTGACGAAAAAACCATAGAAAGGAGAAAAAAATGGAAACTTTTTTTGACATGCTGACCAGCTGGGTCGCCATCGCGTTTGCGTCGAGCACGTGGGAGACCACAGGAAATTTATTCTCCCTGCTGCTCATGGCAACGTTAGTCATCCTGTTCTGGAAAGCGCACCGCGACCCGAATAGCCCGCTGAACCTCGGCGACCTGTTGACCGACTCCACGGGCAAAATCGGCGGAAGCCAGATGCGGCTGAACCTCGCCTTCCTGCTGGTATCGTGGGTCGTGGTCTATTCGACGATAAAGGGCAACCTGAACGAGTGGCTGTTCGGCGCATACCTCGCCGCATTTGTTTTCGACCGCATGAATGCGCGCAAGTCCGAAATGGAAACCGCCGTTGTGGAAGAGCAAAAATAAATGCCCCATCCATGCAGCCACGTCCTATCGTGGCTGCGCCCTAAACGGACTTGTTCAAACACCCTAAAGGCACGCCATGCAACCACTCAAGCAAAGAAAGCATCAACCCACCAAGCACGTCGCAGAAAAGTTCGGCTACGCGCTTAAAGAATCCTTCCTGCGTTTCTTTGGCGACCTGAAATTTTTCGGCGGGCAGCCGCGTCTTTTCGTCTTACCCCATCTGCTGATAACCAGTTCCATCGGCGGCACACTGCTCTACGACCCGCGCAGCTATCAGCTCAAAGGCAGCGACATGCGCAAGGCCATGACAGACCTCCAGCCCGGCGATATTCTGGTGCGCGGGTTCGATAACTACGTGGACGGTTGTTTCATCCCCGGTTTCTTCAGCCACGCAGGGCTGTATCTGGGCAAAGTGGATGCGGACACCATCCGACAGCATTGGAACACCACTTTTTCCGGCAGCACAGTATCTGAAACAGACTATGCGCCCCTCGACGAAGTATTGGAAAAAGCCGTGAGCGGCGAGCAGATGGTGATCCACTCCATGAAGGACGGAATTTTCATGGAAGATCTGCTCAACTTCTGCCGCTGCGACTACATGGTGGCCATCCGCTTCCCGCAATCCGTCAGCCGCGCTAATTTCGTACAGCAGCCTTATTCCGAAAGCGCCGTTATCAAAGAGACATTCACCGGTGAGGAACGCGAAATCGCCGGGCGCTTGCAGAACGGGGCGTCTGTGCCGTTTGCGGAAATATTCCCGGTCGTATTCAAGCTTGCGCTATCGCAACTGGGCAAGGAATACGATTTCGGACTGGACTTCGCCAGCTTCAAAAAAATGTCCTGCACGGAATTCGTTTACTACTGTACCAAGTCGCTCGAATGGTGTTCCGGCGTACACCCGGTGGTCGAGAGCGTCGTCGGCATCAAGGCACCCGGAATCTCTCCCGACAGCTTCGTCGGCTCGCCCAGCCTAGAGGCCAAGTTCCGCAGCGAATCGGTGGTCAACAACGGCGCCGTCCAAAAGATCAAAGGGCGCTATCCAGGGCCTTACGGAAATTTTTCCAAATAGACACTCCGCATATCGTCATTGACCACATTGTAAAGAGCGGTAGTCCGGCGAATTGCTGTCAGACAAAGACGAGGCGAAAACAGATTGGGGGAAGCAGTCACCCCAAAGTCCCGGTCAAAAGAAAAACGGGTTAAGTCATTTCTGACCTAACCCGTTTATTTTATTGGTGCGCCGGAAGAGATTCGAACTCCTGACCCCTTGGTTCGTAGCCAAGTACTCTATCCAGCTGAGCTACCGGCGCATTTTTTGAAACT
>JBBIJL010000122.1:0-6566 GCA_037446005.1 Gallionellaceae bacterium
GTGCGCCTGTACGCGCCCACCATGCCGACCACGCTGCCTTTGTTTTTGAACGAGGCGACATGTTGCGCTTTGTCCTGCGGCAGCACTTCGGCGAGGTATTCGTCGATGCCTGCCTGTTGCGCGATGGCGCGGGCGGTGGCTTCGTTGTCGCCGCTCAGCATCACCACGCGGATGCCCATGGCGCGCAGTTTGGCGACGGCGGTTTTGCTGCTGGGGCGCAGGGTGTCGGCGAAGGCGATGGAGCCCAGCAGGGTGTTTTCGCGTGCGACCATGATGACGCTCTTGCCTTGTTGTTGCAGCGCAAGCAGGGCGGCATCGTCCAGCGCAACGTTGCCGGATTGCGCGATGAACACGGGCGAGCCGAGCAGATATTTTGTGCCGCCGATCACGCCGCTCAACCCGTTGCCCGCGAGTTCGGTGAAGTCGCTGGCGGTGTCGGGCGTGATGTTTTGTTGGCGGGCATGAGTCGTCAGGGCAACCGACAGCGGATGCGTGGAGTGCTGCGCCAGTGCGGCGGCGATGCTCAATAGCTGTTGCGCATCGACACCCTCGGCGGGCAGCAGGTCGGTGAGGGCGGGCACGCCTTCGGTCAGCGTGCCGGTCTTGTCCAGTACCAGCACGTTGAGCTGGTGGGCGCGTTCGAGGGCGGCGGCGTCTTTAACCAGAATGCCCGCATGGGCGGCGCGTCCGGTGGCCACCACGATGGCGGTGGGTGTCGCCAAACCCAGCGCGCAAGGGCAGGCGATGACCAGCACCGAGACGGCATTAATCAGCGCGTCGGAAAAATCTTTGCCCAGTATCCACCACGCGGCGAAGGTGATGAGCGCCAGTACCAGCACCACCGGCACGAATATTGAAGAAATCCGATCGGCCAGTTTCTGGATCGGCGCTTTCGATCCTTGCGCCTGTTCCACCATGCGGATGATGGCAGCCAGTTGCGTCTGGCTGCCCACCGCGATGGCGCTGCACCGGAGCAGACCTTGCTGGTTGATTGTGGCGGCGTAGACTTTGTCGTTGACCTGTTTGGCCTGCGGCAGGCTTTCTCCGGTGAGCATGCTTTCGTTCACGCTGGAGCTGCCTTCGAGTACCACCGCATCGACCGGGAAGCCTTCGCCGGGGCGCACGATGAACACTTCGCCGGGGCGCAGTTGTCCGGCGGAGACGTCGATGATTTCACCGTTGCGTTCCACATGGGCGATTTTCGGTTGCAGGTTAAACAACGCTTCCAGCGCGGCGGAGGCTTTGCCTTTGGCGCGTGCTTCCAGCAGCTTGCCCAGCAATACCAAGGTGATGAGCGTGGCGCTGGCCTCGAAGTACACCGGCTGGTGCATGTCGAACAGCACGAGGCCGACGCTCAGGAAATAGGCCGCGCTGGTGCCGAGCGCGACCAGCACATCCATATTGCTGCCGCCGCTTTTGAGGCTGGCATACGCGCCGCGATAAAAGCGCGCCCCCGCCCAAAATTGCACCGGGGTCGCCAGCAGCCATTGCAGCCACACCGGCAGCATGAAGTGGAAGCCCAACATCATCAGCACCATCTCCAGCAGCAGCGGCGTGATGAGCGCGACCGAGATGAAAAACTGCATCTGCTCCTGCCGGTAGTGCGCATCTTTTTCTTTTTTCTCGGCGGCGAAATCGCGCGCCACATGCGCGTCGAATCCGGTCTGGCGCACGGCCTCAATCAGCGCGGGGATGCCGGTGCTGGCCTCGTTGAAAGTGACGCTGGCTTTTTCGGTGGCGATGTTCACCACGGCGGTGACTTCGGGCAACTGGTTCAGCGCTTTTTCCAGCCGCGCCGAGCAGGAGGCGCAGTGCATGCCGGTGATTTGCAGTTCGGTGTGATTTTGGATGGTCATTTTTAATCGCAATGCAACGAAAAGTCGGGATGGTGTCTGATATTATGCACCCATAGGAGAGACGGCAAGCTCTAGCTTTCATGAGGTCAAAAAATGAAAGCAGAACTTCCGCGATACATATGCCAATATCACCCGGCGCACGAACGCGCCTTGTCGTTAGCCTATCCCCGCTTGGGGCAGATTCGGTTTCGTTGATTGTTACGGTGAGGTGTTCTCAATGAATGCGTCAGACTCCTATCGGGTATTACTGGTTGAGGATGATCCCGGCGATGCCAGTCTGGCGCGTCAGGCATTGCGCGCGAGTACAGGTCCGTTTTTTGAAGTCGTCTGGGTGACCACGCTGGCCGAGACGATGCAAGCCCTGCGGCAAAATCAATTCGATGTGCTCTTGCTCGACCTTTCATTGCCGGACTCGACCGGACTGCCAACCGTGTATGCCGTGCGGCAGGAGGCGGTCGAACTGCCGCTAGTCGTGCTCACCGGGCACGACGACACCAGCTTTGCCTTGCAGACGCTCGAAGCGGGCGCGCAGGATTATTTAATCAAGGGACGCTTCGATACCGACGCGTTGACGCGCGCCATACGCTATTCGATTGAGCGCAAACGCCTGTCCGTCAATCTGCAACAAAGCCACGATTTGCTGACCAAACTTTCCGAGCAGATTCCCGGCCTGATCTTCCAGTTCAAACTCGAACCCAACGGGCGCATGAGCTTTCCTTTCGCGAGTAAAGCCATGTTTGATTTGTACGGCATCGAGCCGGAACGGGTGCGCGAGGATGCGTCCGGCGTGTTCGCATTCCAGCATCCCGAAGATGCTGCGGGTATCCAAGCGTCAATACTGCAATCCGCCGGCACACTGCAACCGTGGCATTACGAATACCGCATCATTTTGCCGGGGCAGGGGGTGCGCTGGCGCAGGGGCGACGCCAGACCCGAGAAGCAGGATGACGGCAGTATCCTGTGGCACGGTTTTATCACCGACATTACCGAAAGCAAGCTGATCGAAGCCCGTCTGAATCTGGCCGCGCGCGTGTTCGACACCACGGGGGAGGCGATCCTGGTGACTGATGTCGAGGGTAATATTATTGCCGTCAATCCGGCGTTTACCCATATCACCGGCTACAGCGAGGCCGAAGTGCTGGGCAAAAATCCGCGCCTCCTGAAATCCGGCCGGCACGATGCGGCGTTCTACCGCGAGTTTTGGGGCGACATCACCGGCAAAGGCGAATGGGTCGGCGAGATTTGGAACCGGCGCAAAGACGGCGAGATTTATGCGCAATGGGAATCGGTGAGCACCATCAAGGATGCGGCGGGAAAAACATCCCGCTACGTGGCCGTGTTCTCGGATATGAGCGAGATCAAAAAAGCGCAGGACAAAGTCGAGCAACTGGCCTGGCGCGACCCGTTGACCGGCTTGGCCAACCGTGCGTTGTTCTTGCGCCAGGTGGAGCAGGTGCTGGCCAGCGCCAAGCGCGACGGGCGCTTTGCTGCCGTGCTGCTGCTCGATCTCGACCGCTTCAAGGAAATCAACGAAGCGCGCGGTCTGGCGATCGGCGATGCGCTGCTGCAAGCGGTGGCGGAGCGCTTCGGTCAGATTCTGCATACCGACGATCTGTTGGCGCGCCTCGATTCGGACGAGTTCGCCGTGTTGTTGCCCAGACTGCGCAGTTCGCTGGAAAACGCCGGACGCGAAGCCTTGGCGGTGGCGGAAAAGCTGCGTGCGGCATTGCGCGAAGCGGTCGACATGGAGGGGGAACTCATTCATATCGACGCCAGTATCGGCATTGCCATGCTGCCGGAGTCGCAGCAGGAGACTGCCGTTGAAGTGTTGCGCCAAGCGGATATGGCGATGGCGAAAGCCAAGGCGGAAGGGCGCGCGCGCACCATGTTCTTCGAGGCCGCGATGGGGGAAACAGTCCGGGATCGCTTCCAGATGGAGGCCGAGTTGCGCGCGGCCATTGCCGAAAATCAGCTGCGCGTTTATCTGCAACCGCAGGTCGATGCGCAGGGCGTGCAAGTGGGGGCGGAAGCGCTGGTGCGCTGGCAGCATCCCGCGCGCGGCCTGATACCGCCCAATTTGTTTATCCCGCTGGCCGAAGCGTCCGACCTGATCGTGGCGCTGGACCGCTGGATGCTGTCCGCAGTGTGCCGCCTGCTCGCGCAACTGGATGCCGAGGGGCGCACGCTGCGGCTGTCGGTCAATATCAGCCCGCGCCATTTTCAGCAGCCCGACTTTGTCGATGAAATCAAACGCCAGTTGCGCGTGAGCGGCGCCGACCCCTGCCATCTCGTGCTGGAGCTGACCGAAGGCATCGTGATCGGCGACATCGGCGATGTGATTGCCAAGATGACCACACTGTCCACGCTGGGCATACACTTTTCCATCGACGACTTCGGCACCGGCTATTCCAGTCTCGCCTATATCAAGCGCCTGCCGATCCATGAGCTGAAAATCGACAAGAGCTTCATTCAGGACTCCACCACCGATCCCAACGACGCGGCCTTGGTCGAAACCATCCTGTCCATTGCCCAGCACCTGCATTTTCAAGTTGTGGCGGAGGGCGTGGAGACCAAAGCGCAGGCCGATTTTTTGAATGCGCGCGGTTCGGTTATCCACCAGGGTTATTTGTACGGACGTCCCGAGCCGGCAGAAATTTGGCTGGCGCGCCTGCCGGTAGCGGGCAGGGCAAACTGAGCGGCGGGTAACCCGAAACGGCAGAGGTGACGACCATGCTTCCCAAAGAACTGTTAACCGCAATATCCCCGACACGGCTCTCCGTGCAGTTGATGGCGGGCGCCTTGCTGGTCAATCTGTTCATGGTCGTTGTGGTCGGGATGATCGTTTACCAGAGCCATCGCCAGTACGAAGAAACTGCGGCAACGACGACGCAGAGTCTGGCGCATGTTCTGGAAGAAAATCTGGCCGGTATGCTGCACAAGATTGACGTGGCGCTGCTCGCGGTGAGCGACGAGACCGCGCGGCAATTTGCCGCCGGCGGAATCGACAGCGCGGCGCTAAATGTGTTCTTGGCGCGGCAGCAAAATAGGTTGCCGGAAATTGCAAGCTTGCGCGTGGCGGACGAGCGCGGGGTTATCCGCTACGGCACTGGTGTGCCGCCGGATTCCAGAGTTAATAACAGCGACCGGCAGCATTTTATCCACCTGCGCGAAAACAAGGAGGCGCAATTATTCGTTTCCGAGCCGATCTTCGCGCGCATCAATCAGGAATGGGTGCTGGTGGTGGCGCGACGTTTGCAGCATGCGGACGGCTCCTTCGCGGGGATCGTTTATGCGCTCATTTCGCTGAGAGAAATCAGCGATTCGTTTTCGCATCTCGATTTGGGGGAGCACGGCGTCGTCCATCTGCGGGACGGCGATTTGAAGAATATCGTGCGCTATCCCGAACCGAAGGGGATCGGCAGTGAGGTCGGGAAAAACACGCTGACCCCGCCGCTGCAAGCGCTGATCCGGGCGGGGAAAGAAGCCGGCACCTACCGCGTGCGTTCGGTGCTGGACGATATTGAGCGCACCTACTCGTACCGGAAGATACCCGGGCAGCCGCTGTACGTGACGGTGGGGCTGGCTACCGAGGACTATCTGGCCGAGTGGCGAAATTTCTCCGCCAAGTTGGCGGTGTTGCTGGCCTTGTTCATGCTGCTCTCTTTGACGGCGGTATGGCTGATCTACCGTGGCGAGAGACGGCGCCGCGAGGCCACGCGATCGTTGCAGGTGCTCAACCGCGATTTTCTGACGCTGCTGGAAAATACCACCGACTTTATCTACTTCAAGGATAAAGACAGCCGCATCCGTTTTTGCAGTCAGACGATGGCGGCTATCACCGGGCACCGCAGTTGGCGCGAGCTGATCGGCAAGCATGACCGCGAAATCTTTCCCGAGGAAACCGCGCGCATCTACTACGAGGAGGAGTTGCCGGTGTTTCGCGACGGCGTGCCCGTGCTGAACCGCATTGATCCCTATTTCGACGAACAGGGCAGCCGAGGCTGGGTCAGTACCAATAAATGGCCGGTGTTCGATGCGGACGGTAAAACGGTCATCGGTATATTCGGCATCAGCCGCGACATCACCGAATACAAACGCACAGAAATTGCGTTGCGTGAAAGCGAGTCGCGCTTGCGCACCATTATCGAAAATGAGCCGGAATGTATCAAGATTGTGGACGGGAAAGGGCGTCTGATCCAGATGAATCCTGCCGGGTTGGCGATGATCGAGGCGGACTCCTTCGAGCAGGTAAGAGGAAATCCTGTGCTGAGTGTGATCGCCCCGGAATATCGCGAGGCCTTTGCCGCGATGCACAAAAGGGTGCTCGGCGGCGAAGCCGTGAAAATGGAATTCGAAGTCTTAGGACTTAAAGGTGGACATCGCTGGCTGGAGACGCATGCTGTGCCCATGTTGGATCACGGCGAGACAGTGCACTTGGCGGTCACCCGCGATATAACTGACCGCAAGAAAGCCGAGGAGGCGTTACAACGTTCCAATGCCGATCTGGAACGCTTCGCCTACAGCGTTTCGCACGATATGCGCCAACCCTTGCGCGCGGTCAGTGGCCACTTGCAGCTGTTGCAGCGCAGCCTGAAAGAAAAACTGGACGAAAACGACCGCGAAAATCTCGAATTCGCGCTGGACGGCGCGCGCCGCATGGATTCGATGATCGTTTCCCTGCTCGATTATTCGCGCGTGGGGCGCAAGACG
>JBBIJL010000123.1:0-6560 GCA_037446005.1 Gallionellaceae bacterium
AACCTCGCCACGCAACGTAATCTCGCCCGTCATTGCGACATCCGCCCGCACAGGGATACCGGTCAACGCAGAAACCATTGCCGTGCAAATACCAATGCCTGCACTTGGCCCATCTTTCGGAGTAGCGCCTTCTGGAAGATGTATATGCAAATCGTTTTTCTCGTAGAAATTCTCGGCAATGCCCAGTGTCCGTGCTCGGCTACGCACCACACTCAGCGCGGCCTGAATAGATTCCTGCATCACCTCTCCCAGCTTGCCAGTGGTCGTAGTTTTCCCCTTGCCCGGCAACACGGCTGTTTCTATGGTTAGCAACTCTCCGCCCACTTCGGTCCAGGCCAAACCGGTAACCTGTCCCACTTGATTATGCTTCTCGGCGATACCGTAGCTGTAGCGACGTACGCCGAGATATTTATCTAGATTACGCGCATTGACTGCGACCTTGGTTTCGCGCCCCTTCAGCAGCAAGGACTTCACCACCTTACGGCAAATTTTGGAGAGCTCGCGCTCGAGACTACGCACTCCTGCTTCACGTGTGTAGTAGCGCAAAATATCGCGAATAGCACTTTCAGAAATACTGATTTCTTCCGGCCTCAAGCCGTTATTCTTGATTGCCTTGGGCAACAGATAGCGCGTAGCGATGTTGACCTTCTCATCTTCCGTATAGCTGGAGACATGAATCACTTCCATGCGATCCAGTAGCGGAGCGGGAATATTCATGCTGTTGGAAGTTGCGACAAACATCACGTCGGATAAGTCGTACTCAACCTCGACGTAGTGATCAACAAAGGTGTTGTTCTGTTCCGGGTCGAGCACTTCCAGCAAGGCCGACGAAGGATCGCCACGGAAGTCCATACCCATCTTGTCCACTTCGTCCAGCAGGAACAGCGGGTTCTTCACGCCGATCTTGCTCATGTTCTGCAAAATCTTGCCCGGCATAGAGCCGATGTAAGTGCGGCGATGACCGCGAATCTCGGACTCGTCGCGCACGCCGCCCAACGACATGCGCACAAACTTGCGGTTGGTGGCGCGCGCGATGGATTGCCCCAACGAAGTCTTACCGACGCCCGGCGGGCCGACCAAGCACAGAATCGGCGCTTTCATTTTTTCGACGCGCTGTTGCACCGCCAGATATTCCACGATGCGCTCTTTGACTTTTTCCAGACCGTAGTGATCCGCTTCCAGCACATCTTCGGCGTGCTTCAGGTCGGTATCGATCTTGGTTTTTTTCTTCCAAGGCAGCCCGATCAGAATGTCGATGTAGTTGCGCACCACGGTCGCTTCGGCGGACATGGGCGACATCAGACGCAGCTTTTTCAGCTCGGCCTCGGCCTTGGCGCGCGCGTCTTTGGGCATATGCGCGGCCTTGATCTTTTTCTCGATCTCTTCGATATCCGCGCCGTCTTCGCCCTCGCCCAATTCTTTCTGGATCGCCTTCACTTGCTCGTTCAGGTAATACTCGCGCTGGCTCTTTTCCATCTGGCGCTTCACGCGGCCACGAATGCGCTTCTCCACCTGCATGATGTCGAGCTCCGCCTCCAGCAAACCGAGCAAATGTTCGAGGCGCTTGCGCACATCGAATATCTCCAGCACTTCCTGCTTCTGTTCCAACTTCAGAGGCAAGTGCGCGGCGATGGTATCGGCCAGACGCCCGGCATCGTCGATGCCCGCCAGCGAAGTCAGTATCTCCGGCGGAATTTTCTTGTTCAGCTTTACATACTGGTCGAACTGGTTAATCAGCGCGCGACGCATTGCTTCGGCCTCGTTCCCCGGCTCTTCATCGGGAGGCACGGGCTGAATATCCGCATCGAAATGGGTTTTGTCGTCAAACACGCGCAGCACTTTGGCGCGCTGCGTGCCCTCGACCAGCACCTTCACCGTGCCGTCCGGCAGCTTCAGCATTTGCAGAATATTGGCGATGCTGCCGATGCGGTACATATCCTCGGTAGCGGGCTCGTCCTTGGCGGCAGATTTCTGCGCCACCAGCACGATGCTCTTGCCCGCTTCCATCGCCGCTTCCAGCGCTTTGATTGATTTCGCACGCCCGACAAACAGGGGGATGACCATGTGAGGGAACACGACTACGTCGCGTAACGGCAACAGTGGCAACAAGGTAGTCTCAGAAGTTATCGGATCGTGTTCGGACATGGCGGTCAATTCATTAAGGTGACGATGGAGCGGAGATTGGGGACAGTGCAGAGAAATTCAAGCCCTGCACTGATTGCTCAACACGTTATGCTGCTTTCGGAGTGTCCGCGTACATTACTATCGGCTTGATTTCTCCCGAACTATTTTCATCCAGCACGACTTTGCTCACATTATCCATCGAAGGAAGATCGAACATCGTATCCAGCAGGGCGTTCTCAAGAATCGAACGCAAGCCGCGGGCGCCCGTTTTGCGCGCCAATGCTTTCTTGGCAATCACGTTTAGCACATCTGCGCGAAACTCCAGCTCCACCCCTTCCATGGTAAACAGCTTTTGATACTGTTTAATCAGGGAGTTTTTCGGCTCAGTCAGAATCTTCACTAAAGCCGCCTCATCGAGCCCCTCCAGAGTGGCAACCACGGGCAAACGCCCTACGAATTCAGGAATCAGGCCGAATTTGATGAGATCTTCCGGCTCTACTTCACGCAATACGACACCAATGTCTTTTTTGTCATCGCGCTTCACCAGATTGGCCGAGAAGCCTATGCTCGCCTTCTCAGAACGGTTGCGAATCACCTTCTCCAGGCCGTCAAAAGCTCCGCCACATATAAACAGAATATTCGTGGTGTCGACTTGTAAATACTCGGTATTGGGATGTTTGCGACCGCCTTGTGGAGGAATGGATGCCTTGGTTCCTTCAATCAGCTTGAGCAATGCCTGCTGCACCCCTTCGCCCGACACATCGCGGGTGATCGAAGGATTGTCCGACTTGCGTGAAATCTTGTCGATCTCGTCAATGTAGACGATACCGCGTTGGGCGCGCTCCACATCGTAATCGCATGCCTGCAACAGCTTCTGGATGATGTTTTCAACATCTTCGCCCACATAACCGGCCTCGGTCAGCGTAGTGGCATCCGCCATCACGAACGGGACATTGAGCAAGCGGGCAAGTGTTTGCGCCAGCAAAGTCTTGCCCGAGCCTGTAGGACCGACCAACAGTATGTTACTTTTGGTCAGCTCCACTCCGTCTTTGTCAGTGCTTTTCAGCCGCTTGTAGTGGTTATATACGGCGACAGACAATATCTTTTTTGCCTGACGTTGTCCGATGACATACTCATCCAAACGTTCGCATATCTCATGAGGAACGGGCAAATTGCTCTTATCGGACTTCTCCGAGGCTGTCCCGCTTTGGGTTTCTTCGCGAATAATGTCATTGCACAAGGCAATGCACTCGTCACACACAAACACGGAAGGCCCCGCAATCAGCTTGCGCACCTCATGTTGGCTTTTTCCGCAAAACGAGCAATACAGCAATTTATCACCCTTGGTTTTATCCGACGACATTCAAATCCCCATGTATTTAGTTATCGGCAGCTTGCTGCTTTACTTAAGCACGCTTGTTCAACACCTGATCGATCAAGCCATAGTCCTTCGCCTCATTGGCGGTCAGGAAGTTATCCCGCTCGCTGTCGCGCGCAATTTCTTCGACACTGCGTCCGGTATGCTCGGCCATCAGCGTATACAGACGTTCGCGCAAGCTCAGAATATATTTCGCGTGAATCTCGATGTCCGTCGCCTGCCCCTGAAAACCGCCCAAAGGCTGATGGATCATCACTGTCGAATTCGGCAGCGCAAAGCGCTTATCCTTGGCACCCGCCTGCAGCAGGAATGCGCCCATCGAAGCAGCCATGCCGATGCACAGTGTGGACACATCGGGCTTGATGAACTGCATCGTGTCGTAAATGGCCATACCGGAAGAAATCGAGCCACCGGGCGAGTTAATGTAGAGATGAATATCCTTCTCTGGATTTTCAGACTCCAAAAACAGCAACTGGGCTACCACCAGATTGGCCATATGATCATTGATCGGGCCAACCAAAAATATTATCCGCTCCTTCAGCAGGCGCGAATAAATATCGTAAGCCCGCTCGCCGCGACCGCTGGTTTCGATCACCATCGGAACCATACCGAGATCCTGCGGCTCTATCAGCTGCGAAGTTGTACTAGGCGACATGGTTAGTTGTTCTCCATCAATTCATTCAAGGCAACAGCCTTGTCGGTCACCTTGGCACCCGCCATCACCCAGGCGACGACGTTGTCTTCCAACACCAGATTCTCGACTTCCTGCAAACGGGAAGCATCAGCCGCGTACCAACGCACCACTTCTTCCGGATGCTCGTAGCTCGCCGCATATTCCTGAATCAAGGCTTTAACCTGATCCGGTTTGGCGTGCAGCTCATATTTCTTCACCAGCTCGGCAAGAATCAGACCCAGTTTGACGCGCTTGGTCGCGCGCTCGGCGAACACATCCGTAGGCAACTGCATGCCCTTCGGAATCTTCATCCCGCGGCCTTCCAAGTCGCGCAAAGTTTGCTGCATCAGGTTTTGTGCTTCGCTTTCCAGCAAAGCCTTGGGCACTTCCAGTGTGCCTATTTTCAACAACACTTCCATCGCGTTGTCTTTATTGCGCACTTTCACTCGGCGCTGCGCTTCGCGATTCAGGTTCTCGCGAATTTCGGCCTTCAGCTTGGCCACATCGCCGTCCGTCACGCCCAAGGACTTGGCAAACTCGGCATCCACTTCCGGCAAGCGCGGCACTTCCACGCTATGCAGGACGATAGTGAACGTCACTTGCTTGCCCGCCACATCCTTGCCGTGATAATCCGCGGGGAAAGTCATGTCGAAAGACTTGGTCTCGCCGACCTTCATGCCGATAATGGCCTTTTCAAAGTCCGGCAACATACGTCCAGCGCCGAGCACTACGGAAAAGTCTTTGGCTTCGCCGCCCTCAAACACCACGCCGTCCAGCTTGCCGCTGAAGTCGATGCGCACCTGATCTTCGTTTTGCACAGCGCGCGCAGCCGGTTCAAACACGGCGCGTTGCTTGCGCAAAGTAGCAACGGTATTTTCAACATCGGCATCAGCCATTGTGAATGTCACGCGCTCGACCGCCTCTGCGCCCACATCGCCAACCGCCACTTCGGGATAAACCTCAAAAGTCGCGCTGTATTCGATTTCGGGAGCGTTCAGGTCTTGCGTCTTGATTTCGTAATGGGGATAACCCGCCACTTGCAGCTTGTTCGCCTGCGCGGCTTCCGCAAAAGATCGCTGCAAATTTTCGCCCAACACCTCTTGGTGTACTTGCGGCCCGTACTGTTGCTCCAGAATCTTGAAAGGGACTTTACCTGGACGGAAACCGTGCACCTTGGCAGTGCGTCCCAAACGCTTCAAGCGCGACTCAACTTCACTACGCAACAACGGTTGTGGAATGGATACGTTCAAACGGCGCTGCAATCCGCCCAATGTTTCTACACTCGACATACTAAAAATTCCCTTGAATTAAATTTGAAAAAAGTGCCCCGAAACGATGAGCGAGCCTTGCGCCCGAAGACGTAACAATTTCAACTCAACTCTTGTAGTTTCCAGCAGGCACTGTGATGGCAGGACAGATGTTTCCCGCAAATCCCTAAAAACCGGAGAATTGGCAACGACCAAGCTCATACAGGCGTGGGAATCATACCTGAAACAGGCAGACAGCACACCTACAAACCGAAGCCGGAGAGTAACCGGACAGCCATCACCGAGATGGCTACGGCATGACCACCGCAGAATTAATCAAATATTTGCCGACAACTCCGCATATATTTCACGGTACTTGGCCGCACTGCTCTGCCAACCAAAATCTTTGTTCATTCCGTTTAACTGCAAAGCCGACCAGCTTTTCTTATCGCGATACACCGCCAAAGCCCGCTGAATACAACTCAGCAAAGCCTTCGGCGTCATCTCATTGAACACAAAGCCGGTCGCCTCACCTTGTGTCAGGGTTTCCTCATTGCAATCAACCACCGAATCAACCAACCCGCCCGTCGCATGCACGACCGGAGGCGTCCCGTAACGCTGACTGTACATCTGGTTCAGACCGCAGGGCTCAAAACGGGAAGGCATCAGAAAGATGTCCGCCCCGGCCTCGATCAAGTGGGACAAATTTTCATCAAAACCGACAACCGTCGCAATCTGCCCCGGATACTTATGCGCCAGCGCCAAAGCATCGCTTTGCATTGCGGGCTCCCCGCTCCCCAACAACACCAACTGAGCGGGAAAGCTAATGAGCTGCGGGGCAATCTCGAGCACGGCATCCAAGCCTTTCTGATGCGTAAAACGCCCGACCAATCCGAACAGCGGCATTTTTGGATCGACATGCAACCCCATCCGCATCTGCAATTCGCGTTTATTGGCAGCCTTGCCAGCCATCTTTCCGGCTTCGTATCCGCGCACCAGTGCGGGATCGTTGGCGGGATTCCATTCACTGTCATTGATACCGTTCAATATCCCGGTCAAGCTATTGCTTTTACTGCTCAACAAGCCCTGCAAGCCGAATCCCAGCGCATCCGTTTGAATTTCCTCGGCATAAGTCGGG
>JBBIJL010000124.1:0-6488 GCA_037446005.1 Gallionellaceae bacterium
GTGCGCCACATCGCGCAAGCCTCGACCACCGGCCACGGCACCAACATCATCGCGGGGCTGGGCGTATCCATGAAGGCCACCGCAGCCCCCGTGCTGGTGGTGTGCGCCAGCATCTATGCGGCCTACGCCATGGCCGGGCTGTACGGCATCGCCATCGCGGCCACCGCCATGCTGTCGATGACCGGCATCATCGTCGCCATCGACGCCTACGGCCCCATCACCGACAACGCGGGCGGCATCGCCGAAATGTCCGGCCTGCCGGAAGAAATCCGCAACATCACCGACCCGCTCGATGCCGTGGGCAACACCACCAAGGCCGTCACCAAGGGCTACGCCATCGGCTCCGCCGGGCTGGCCGCGCTGGTGCTATTCGCCGACTACACGCACGCGCTGGAAGCGCATCTGGGGCATCCTTCTCTGTTCGATTTGTCCGACCACACCGTCATCATCGGCCTGTTCATCGGCGGCCTCGTGCCCTACCTGTTTGCCGCAATGGGCATGGAAGCCGTGGGGCGCGCGGCGGGCAGCGTGGTGGTCGAAGTGCGCAGACAGTTCAAAGAAATCCCCGGCATCATGGCGGGCACGGGCAAGCCGGATTATTCCAAGGCGGTGGATATGCTGACCCGCGCCGCCATCAAGGAAATGCTCGTCCCCTCGCTGCTGCCCGTCGCCGTACCCGTCATCGTCGGCCTCACGCTGGGCCCGAAAGCGCTGGGCGGCGTGCTGGTCGGCGCGATCATCACCGGCATCTTCGTCGCCATCTCGATGACCACCGGCGGCGGCGCGTGGGACAACGCCAAGAAGTACATCGAGGAAGGCAACTTCGGCGGCAAGAGCAGCGAGGCGCACAAGGCCGCCGTCACCGGCGACACGGTGGGCGATCCGTACAAAGACACAGCCGGTCCGGCGGTGAACCCGCTCATCAAGATTATCAACATCGTCGCACTGCTGATTGTGCCGTTGCTGTAAGAGGTGCGGCAGAGCGTCCCGCAAACTAACTATCCATCGCGAATATGGGAAAAATCATGAATAAAATACTGCTGGTAGACGATGAACCAAACGTGCTCAATGCGCTGCGCCGCGAACTGAAGGAATATTTTGAAATCGAGACGTTCAGCAATCCCGTCGAGGCGCTCGAACGTTGCCGCAACACGCAGTTCGACCTGGTAGTCGCGGATTACAAAATGCCGGAATTGAACGGGCTCGAATTTCTCAAACAGTTTGGCCCGCTGCAACCGGATGCCGCGCGTCTGGTATTGAGCGGCGAAGCCGACATTGACGCATTGATCCGCACCATCAACGAAACGCATATTTACCGTTTCCTCGCCAAACCGTGGGAAAGCGCCGAACTGCTATCCAGCATCCGGCAAGCGCTGGCTTATCGCGACACGATTCTGGAAAGCCGCCGCCAAGCCGAGTTGCAGCGGAATGACGTTGCGCCATCGCCCCGGAACGATGCGCCCTACCGCATCGTTCTGGTGGAAAACGACGAGCGTCTGCTGGCGCTGATGTCCCGCGGATTGACCGATGAAAGCGGGCGCGAGAGTTTATACGGCGCGATGCAGCAGGAGATAGGCCACGGAAGCACAAAAAAATTCAAATGCGTGGTGGATACCTTCCGTACCGCAGCCGCAGCGCTTGACCATGCTGAAAAAAACCGCTGCGATTTGGTCATCGCCGCGCAAAGCCTGCCAGACATGGGCGGCATTCAGCTGCTCGGCCAATTAAAACAGACTCACGCCGACGTAGCGCGCATCCTGCTCAGCGACGATCCCGACAAAGCCATGCTGTCGCAAGCCATCAACACTGCGGAAGTGCAAAGCCTGCTGCAACTGCATTGGAGCAGTCACGAACTGCGCGCCGATGTGCGCCGTCAGGCGTGGAATCTGTTCCAGCTTAAATCTGCCGCCATACAGGCACTGGCTTCGCGGGAGCTGCGGCTGCAAAATTCCCGCACAACTGCGTGACCTCGGTAACGCATAACAGGTACGGAGTCGTTATTCCGCGCAACGCCATGCGCCACTAACCCGGATCAAGAAAATGACCATGGAACGCACCTTATTACTGGTTGACGATGAGGCGGAGATCGGCGCCGCACTGAGCCGCCTGCTGAGGCAGGACGGATACAAAATTCTGTGCGCGCACAGCGGGCAGGAAGGTCTGGAATTATTGGCCAAGCACAAGGTTAACGTCATCGTTTCGGATCAGCGCATGCCGGGAATGACTGGGGTTGAATTCCTGAGCCGCGCCAAAGAACTCTGCCCCGACACCGTGCGCATTATTTTGAGCGGCTACGCCGACTTAAACTCGGTGACCGATGCCATCAATCGCGGTGCGATTTATAAATTCCTCACCAAGCCGTGGGACAACGAATCGCTGTGTGCCAATGTACTCGAGGCTTTCGGCTATTACGATCTGGTGCAACAGAAAAGAAATCTGGCGCTCGAAATCCAGGAAGCCAATGCCACGCTGGCCGGCCTCAGCCTGGATCTGTCCAAATTAGTCGCCGACAAAGACAGTCAAATAGCGCGCATTTCCCATTACGACCCGCTCACCAATCTGGCTAACCGCTCGCTGTTTCTGGATCGCTTGAATCAGGCGCTAGAAGCGGCGCGCGCCAATACGCAAGCGCTGGCGGTTCTGTTAATTGATCTGGATCATTTCCATACCGTTAACGACAACTACGGCTTGGCGGCGGGGGATCTGCTGCTTCAGGCCGTGGCAAAAAGGTTGTCCAACCACGCGGGCGGAGACAACACAATTTCCCGCATGGGCGACAATGAGTTCGGCCTGCTGTTGAGCGTAACCGACAACAGCCAAATGGCCGCAGAAATTGCCCGGCAGATTCTGGATGCGTTTGTGCGCGATCCGGTGGCTATTGGCAAGGAGAAAATTTATATCGGCGCCTGTATCGGCATCGGTATTTATCCGTCCGCCGGGCTGGATGCCAATACCCTCATCAAGAACGCAAGCGCAGCGCTACGCCGCGCCAAGCGCCAAGGGCACAGCAACATCCTGACTTATGCCGAACAAATGGACGCTGCCGCTTAACGTCGTTCCGCATATCGCAGGCTACGGAGTTGCGGGCTGCCTCTCGTATTAAACCAAGCCACGGGCAGTCGCTTCCCGACTACCCGGCACAAGGAAGTTACAGCCATGAAAATCGAACAGCAATACTGGACTGCCGGCACAGGCTGGCAACATGAACAGGTATCCCGTCTCGATGGCAACGCGTCGCTGGTGCTGGTTTTCGGCACCCGCAATATGCTGGACGCCCCGTCCAGAATGGCCGAGATTCACGCGCGTTATCCCGGCGCGCCGGTTGTCGGCTGCTCCACCGCCGGCGAGATTTGCGGTACCCGCGTGCGCGACGACTCCCTCGTGGTAACGGCCATCCGCTTCGAACACAGCACGATCCAATTGGTGCAGACCGCCATCGCAGAAGGCAATGACAGCCTGAGCGCCGGAAAGCACCTGGCACAAGCGCTCGCGCGCGAACAACTGGTGCATGTAGTAGTGCTCTCGGACGGCCTGAAGGCCAATGGCACCGAGTTGGCGCGCGGTTTGAGCGAGAATCTGCCGGCAGGCGTGGCGGTGACGGGCGGCATGGCGGGCGACGGCACCGCTTTCCAACATACCCATGTGTGCGCCGACGCGGAGCCTGCGGAAGGATTGGTTGCCGCGCTGGGGTTCTACGGTGACCGTATCAAAGTAGGCTACGGCTCTCTCGGCGGCTGGGACACCTTCGGCCCGGAGCGCCTTATCACCCGTTCGCACGGCAATATCCTGTATGAGTTGGATGGACACTCCGCGCTCGAACTCTACAAAAAATATCTGGGCGAACATGCGGCGGGATTGCCGTCCTCGGCACTGCTATTCCCGCTGGCATTGCGTAGCGGCGAGAAGGATTACAGCCTCGTGCGCACGGTATTGAGCATCGACGAAAACGAACAGAGCATGACCTTCGCCGGGGACATGCCGGAAGGAAGCCATGCGCGCCTGATGAAAGCCAATTTCGACCGCCTCATCGACGGCGCGGCGGGCGCGGCACATGACAGCTATGAAGCGCTCGGCTCGGTCGAGCCGGAACTGGCTCTGCTCGTCAGTTGCGTCGGACGCAAGCTGGTGCTCAAACAGCGGGTGGAAGAAGAACTGGAAAGCGTGCGCGAAGTGCTGGGAAAAAATACCGTGCTCGCCGGCTTCTACTCGTATGGAGAAATTTGTCCGCAAAAAGCTTCTACCAAATGCGAGCTGCACAACCAGACCATGACCATCACCACCTTTTCGGAGCGATAAGTCATGCACAGGCTGCTGCAACGCCAGATCAAACGCTTTCTGGGAGAGGCGCCCCCCTCGCCCGAGCTTGCGGCGTTTCTGGCGGCAGTGGACGAGGCATACACCAGTGCCGACGATGACCGCCAGATGATCGAGCGCTCCCTCGAATTAATGTCGCAAGAATTGATCGCAGTGAACAGCGGCCTACGCAAGGAATTGCAGGAGCACCAGCGCATCGAGCTGGAGCTGACCAAAGAAAAGGAAGAACAGCGCTCGTTGTTCAATAAACTGGAAGAGGCGCAAAACCACTTGATGCAATCCGAAAAGATGGCCTCCATCGGTCAACTGGCGGCGGGCGTGGCGCACGAGATCAACAACCCGATCGGCTACGTCTATTCCAATCTGGGCATGCTGGAAAAATACGTGCTGAATATTCTCGCCCTGATCGACTTGTACGAACAGGCGGAAGACCGCATTGCCGACCCGGAAGCGCAGACAAGAATCCGGGCCGCCAAAACCCACCTGGATCTCGCTTACCTCAAGCAGGATCTCGGCGCATTGATGGACGAATCCAGAGAGGGCATCTCCCGGGTCAAGAAGATCGTGCAAAACCTGAAGGACTTCTCGCATGTGGAAATTACCGAAGAATGGCACCTCACCGACTTGCACCACGGCATAGACAGCACGCTGAACATCGTCAACAACGAAATCAAATACAAAGCCGAGGTGGTCAAGGAATACGGCAACATCCCGGAAGTTGAGTGCCTGTCCTCCCAACTCAATCAGGTGTTCATGAACCTGCTGGTTAACGCGGCACAGGCCATTGACAGCAAAGGCACCATTACCATCCGCAGCGGACAGCAAGGCGACGAGGTGTGGGTGGAAATTGCCGATACCGGCAAAGGCATCGTTCCGGAAAACATGACGAAGATATTCGATCCCTTCTTCACCACCAAACCCGTCGGCAAAGGTACGGGGCTGGGCTTATCGCTCTCCTACGGTATCATCCAGAAACATCACGGGCGGATTGAGGTACAAAGCGAGCCCGGCAAAGGCACGACGTTTCGCGTGTACCTGCCACTCAGGCAGCCGCAGAATGAACCGGCATGAATTCAACGAAAACGCATTAAGCAGGAGCGGGCATGACTGAAGCACAGACACCAATTCAAACTCCGGCAACGATATTGTTCGTCGATGACGAAGCCAATATCCTGTCGTCGCTGAAGCGATTGTTTCGTCCCATGGGTTACCGCATCCTCACGGCGGAGAGCGGCGCGCAGGGGCTGGAGATCATGGCACACGAGACGGTTGATCTGGTGGTTTCCGATATGCGCATGCCGGAAATGAACGGCGCGCAATTTCTGGAAAAAGTACGGGAATGCTGGCCGGAGACGGTGCGCATTTTGTTGACCGGCTATGCCGAGATCGGAGCCACGATCGACGCCATCAACAAGGGGGAAATCTACCGCTACGTCGCCAAACCCTGGGAAGACAACGACATCATCTTGACCGTCAAACATGCCTTGCAGCAGAAATTGCTGGAGCGCGAAAAACTGCGTCTGGAAGAATTGACCCTCCGCCAGAACGAGGAACTCAAAGACCTGAACGCCCATTTGGAAGAAAAGGTATTGGCGCGAACCGAGGAGGTACGCCAGACCATGGCCTTTCTGGAGGATGCCCACGAAAAATTGAAAAAAAGCTTCATCACCTCGGTACGCGTTTTTTCCAACCTGATCGAAATGCGCAATCCGGGAAAATCGGGGCACTCGCGCCGGGTCGCCGAGCTGGCGCGCACCCTCGCGCAGAACATGGGCATGAATACGGCGGACGTTCAGGACATCTTCATCGCCGGCTTGCTGCTCGACATCGGCAAGATCGGCCTGCCGGATCGCCTGCTGGACAAACCCCTGTTCAGCCTGAACGTAGACGAGCGCACCGAAGTCATCAAATATCCGGTCAAGGGCGAGATGGCGCTCATGGCGCTGGAACAATTGCGCGGCGCGGCAAAACTGATTCGCAGCCACCGCGAACACTTCGACGGAACCGGTTATCCCGATCACCTGTCCGGCCTGTCCATCCCGCTCGGTGCGCGCATTCTCGCCCTTGCCGAGGATTACGACACCGCCTTGATGGGAACCAGCTTCAGCAAACCGCTGAATCAGGCCGGCGCCTCTCTCCTGATTCAGGACAGCAAGGGCATACGCTATGACCCG
>JBBIJL010000125.1:0-6475 GCA_037446005.1 Gallionellaceae bacterium
CACCATCATCAACCTCAAGCAGGGCGCGGGGCGACTGATCCGCGACGAGGGCGACCTCGGCGTGCTGATGATCTGCGACCCGCGCCTGATTTCCAAACACTACGGCAAACGCATCTGGCAAAGCCTGCCGCCGTTCAAGCGCACGCGCGACGCGGCGGTGGCGGTCGAGTTCTTCAGCGAGCCACCACAGGGATAGCCCAACGCCCCGCTAACCTCTCAGTTCAACCAAGCCGCACTCGACCGTGTAGTGCACCAACTCGACATTGCTTTTGAAATTCATCTTCCGCATCAGGCGCATCTTGTGCGTGCTGACCGTTCGGCTGTTGATCTCAAGTTCTGCGGCAATTGCGTTGACGGTTTTCCCTTGGGCAAAGAGCGTCATGACCTGCAATTCGCGCGCGGTAATCTGTTCTCGCAACACTCTCTCTTTGTCTACCGTGCTTTCGAACATCATCTTGATCGCGATATCCGAGGAAATAAAATATTCGCCGGCGGCAACCTTGCGCAAGGCTTCCACCAGTGTCTGGTGACCGCTGTCTTTGGAAACGATGCCGGAAACCCCCGTATCCAGCACCCGTTTGGCGAGTTGCGGATCGCTGTGCATGGTGAATGCCAGCATGGGCAGATTCGCATACCGGGTACGGATATTCTCAATGAAACCTGCTCCGCCGCCGGACAAGGCCGGATCGAGCACCATCATATCGAAGCTGGCCTTACTCAATGCCTCAAGCACCTCATCGCCATTCGTTGCCTCCCCGGCCACGGTGGCGCCGCCCCATTCCAGACATAGTTGCTTCAATCCCATCCGCACAATGTATTGAGCATCGGCAACCAACAATCTAATCATGAACTTCTCCGAAATATTCAGATGCGTAAAATCGCAAAATCGGACGAACTTCACTATCGGGAAATGCTTTTTTTATTGTACGGATTGCACTACATGTAGTGCGCACCTGTAGTGCGGGCGGATGTTGACTGATATTGCCTTGCTGTTGAAAAGCGGCCACCGCACCGGGCCGGAAGCCGCAAACCTCAGAATTGCGCCGCTTAGATCAAGCCGCATTCGGACGCATAGCGCACCAACTCGGCATTGTTTTTGAAATTCATCTTCAGCATCAGGCGCGCCTTGTAGGTGCTGACGGTTCTGCTATTGATGCAGAGCTCATCCGCAATTTCATTGACTCCCTTCCCCTGCCCGATGAGCTTCATGATCTGTAGTTCGCGCGGGGAAAGATGCGCCCCCGGTTTGGACTCACTCCCCAGCGTTTTTTCAAACATCATCTGCTCGGCAATGACCGGATCGATAAAGACCCCGCCCGCCGCCACCTTGCGAATGGCGGACATCAGCATCTCGTCCCCGCTCCCCTTGGTGATATAACCGGAGGCGCCCGTTTTCACCATACGTTTCGCGAGCTGCACTTCATTGCGCATACTGAATATGAGAATAGGCAGACCGGCCTGCAAAGTGCGGATTCGTTCCACAAGATCGACTCCGCTGATGCCCGGCATGCTCAAGTCGAGCAGGACAAGATCGAATTGCGCGTGCAGCAATATCTTCAGCACCTCGTCCCCATTCGCCGCCTCCCCTGCCACAACAACATCGCCCATCGACTCGCACAGATGTTTCAGGCCTTTGCGCACGATGGCATGGTCATCGGCGATCAACATTTTAATCATGGCATCTCCCAGCAGGTATACGCACGACAATCTCCGTTCCGCTGCCCGTCCGGCTGTCGATATTAACCGTTCCGCCCAGCATCAGAACCCGCTCGCGGATACCCGCCAGCCCGAACGAGTTTTGTTTTTTTACGCCGGGATCGAACCCGCTCCCGTTGTCGCGCACTTTCAGGACGTACTCATCCCCCTCCCTGCGCAAGCCAATATCCACCCTGCCGGCTTGCGCATGTTTTGCCACATTGGTGAGCGATTCCTGAACAATACGGTAAATCGCGGTAGCGCAGCGCTCATTTAGCTGGATTTCACTTTCGGCAAACGTGCACTCGCATTGAATGCCCGTGACCGTGCTAAAGCGCCTAGCCTGCAACACCAGCGCGGGAGCAATGCCCATCCCCGCCTCAACAGGACGCAATGCGGCAGCAATATTGTGCCCCACGCTCACCGCCTGATCCGCCAAGGCGACAATGTCCTGCACGTGTTCGCAGAACGGGGACGCCTCCGCAATGCACAGACGTTCGAGGTTGCTGACATACAGTTTCAACCCGGTCAGGATTTGCCCCAATTCGTCGTGCACCTCAAGGGCGATACGCTTGCGCTCCTCTTCGCGCGCCTCGTCGCGTTGCGCCAGCAAACCGCGCAACTGGATGCGCGACTCTTCCAGATCGAGTTCGGCCTGCTTGCGCACATTGATGTCGAGCATGATCCCGTGCCACTCGGTCGTCCCGTCCGGCAGCCGTTTTGGCATGGAGCGGATTTCGATCCAAACATAGCGGTTGTCGCGGTTCAGGATGCGGATTTCGATACGGAACAGCCCCAGCGTCCGCCCGGTTTCCTCTATAAGAGCGAGTACACGCGGCAGATCATCGGGATGGTAGCGGGCGCGCAGGATGCTTGCGTCACCGCGAAGATCTGCCGGGCTCACCCCGAACAGCTCTTCAACACCGGGACTGGCGAAAGGAAAGCTGGTGTGACCGTCGGGCTCGACCCGTATCGTAAAAATAAAACCGGGCACATTCGCCGCCACCAGAGACAGGCGCTCTTCGACCTGCTTGCGCTCGGCGATTTCCGCGCGCAACTTGCGGTTGCTTTCGCGCAGCTCCGCAGTTTGTTCCGCGACCCTCTGCTCCAGCTCGCCCCGGTATGTTTGCAACTCCGCGTTCCGCGTCCTCAGCAACTTTTTCGCGGCTTCGAGCCTCATCTCCTCGTGCTTGCGCGCGGTGACATCCTCGATCAGCGCCAGCACGTAATCGACCGTACCGTCCGCCTTGCGCACGCAGCCGACGGAAAGCGCGGCATGCACGATGCCGCCGTCTTTGCGGATGTAGCGCTTTTCCACGGTGTAGCTGTCGATTTCACCTTTCAGCATCCGCTCGAACCCCGCCACATCTGCGGGCAAATCGTCCGGGTGCGTCACCTCCGCCCAACTCAGTTTCATCAACTCCTCAGCCGTATAGCCCAGCATGCCGCAGATTTTCTGGTTGACGCGCAGCCAGCCTTTTTCCGGCGAGGTGATCGCCATGCCGACCAGTTGGCGCTCAAAAAACAGGCGCATGCGCTCTTCGCTGGCGCGCAAGGCCTCCTCGCCAGCCTTGCGCTCGCTGGTGTCGCGCACAAACGCCACACCCATCTTTTGCCCGAGGTAGTCAAACGACGAACTCTGGATTTCCACCGGGAAGGTGCTGCCGTCGCGCCGCCGGTGCCGGGTTTCATGCCTGACCGTGCCTTCGGCCACGCCCTTGTCTTGCAGCGCGAGAATCTCCTCGCGCGAATAGTGCGCATCAATATCCGGCACGCCGAGACAAAGCAACTCTGTGCGGCTGTAGCCCAAAGCGCGACAAGCCTCATCATTGACATAAACAAAGCGCCGGTTTGCGTCGATCAGATAAACCGCTTCATGCGCGTGATCCAGCATGAATTCCTTCAGCAGCAGTTGCTGCCGCAGGGTCTCCGCTTCCGTCAATCCGGCCCCTCGTTCAGGATTCATTGCGCCTCCCCGTCTTTATCATTCCGCCTGAAGTATACGCCGGCAAAAACCGGTACCGGAAATGCGGCAGCCCCTCGACAACCTGCGCGCTTTCCGCCACAATAATTAGCAAGCTAACTATTAGCCCGCCAACTAAATAATGAAATCGCTGAACGAACAATTTACCGAGTCGCTGTTTCTGGTCACCCACGCTTGGCGCACCGAGCTGGATCGGCGGCTGCGCCCATTGGGCTTCTCGCATTCGCGCTGGTTGCTGCTGCTGTACTTGTCGCGCCATGACGGCTGCACGCAAAGCGAACTGGCGCAGCACATGGGAATCGAGGCCGCCACGCTAGTCAGGTCGGTCGATCACATGGAAAAAGAAGGACTGCTCAAGCGCTGCGGCAGCGAGACCGACCGCCGCGTGAAGCACCTGCATTTGTCCGATGCGGGGAAAACAGTGGTGACCGAGATACGCTCCTACACCGCCGATTTGCGCAAGGAAGTATTGGCCGGTCTGAGGCAGGACGAAATCAAAACCGCACTCGATGTACTGAACAACATTCGCAGCAAACTGGGAACCCCACCATGAAACGCCTAGCTACAAAGAAAAAACCTATCGCCATCGCGCTGCTGCTCGTCACCCTGCTCGGCGGCTACGCCTATGCGCATTTCTCGGGCAAGACGCGCAGCACCGAAAACGCCTATATCAACGCGGATGTGCTGAATGTCGCCTCGCTGGTCGCCGGGCGCGTCACCGCCTTGCACATCAAGGACAACCAGTTCGTCCACAAAGGCGACGCGCTGTTTGACATCGACCCCGCGCCGTTCGCCATCGCGCTGACCCGCGCCCAGGCCGACCTGGCGCTAGCCAAACAAAGCGCACGCCAGGACAGCGCCGAGATCAACGCGGCGCGGGCGCAAGTTGCGCAGATCGAGGGCGATCTCGCCAATGCGCGTAGCAGCCATGCGCGCAACAAGGAACTGGTCGCGCAAAACTTCCTCACCCAGCAATCCGCCGACGACACGCTTGCGCGCGTACAGGCCTTGCAGGCGTCGCTAGACCAAGCCCGCGCCAAACTGGCCAAGGCGCTTTCCGCCCCGGAAAAAACCGAGGAACGCGGCGACGTGCTGAAGGCGCAAGCCGCCATCGCGCAAGCCCAGCTGGATCTGGAGCACACCCACGTCACGGCGGCGCAGGACGGGCAGATCAGCAATCTTTCGCTCACGGACGGATCGCTGGTCAGCATCGGCGTGCCGCTGTTCGCGTTGATCGCACAGGACAGTTTCCACATCGACGCGAATTTCAAGGAGACCGAATTGGCGGGCATCCATCCGGGACAGGATGTGGATATTCAGATCGACATGTATGCCGGCCAGCATTTCAAGGGCACCGTGGAAAGCCTCAGCGGCGGCACCGGCACCGCCTTTTCGCTGCTGCCGCCGCAGAATGCCACCGGCAACTGGGTGAAGATCGCGCAGCGCGTGCCGGTGCGTATCAAGTTCGCGCCGACCGATGCGGAACACCCGCTGCGCATCGGCGCAACGGCGACCGTGACCGTGCAATTGAAATAGCAACGCATGAGTAAAAGCCGGGTACTCACCAGCATCGCCGTGATGGCCGCCACCATCATGCAGGTGCTGGACACCACCATCATCAACGTGGCGCTGCCCAACATGGCCGGGCAGCTAGACGCCACGCCGGACAATATCAGCTGGGTGCTCACCTCCTATCTGGTCGCCTCGGCGATCTTCATGCCGCTCACCGGATTTTTCACCGACCGTCTGGGCCAGAAACGTTTTCTGCTGATCTGCATCGCCGGTTTCGTGATCGCCTCCGCGCTGTGCGGCATGGCCACCAGCCTCGCGCAGATGGTGCTGTTCCGCATCCTGCAAGGGATATTCGGCGCATCGCTGGTGCCGCTGTCGCAATCGGTGATGCTGCAAACCTTCCCCGCCGAACAGCGCGGCAAAGCCATGGCAATCTGGGCGATGGGCGTGATGGTCGCGCCCATTCTGGGCCCCACGCTGGGCGGCTGGCTCACCGACGTGGTCAGTTGGCGCTGGACGTTCTACATCAACCTGCCCGTCGGCATCGTCTCTTTCATGCTGGCGGCGCGCTACGTTCCCGACTCGCCGACCAAAGAACGCCGCATGGACTGGCTGGGTTTCTCCTCGCTGGCGCTGGGCATAGGCGCGCTGCAACTGGTGCTGGATCGCGGCAACCAGGATGACTGGTTCAGCTCGCAGGCACTGATCCTCGCCGCCATCGTCGCGGCGCTCTCGTTCATTTTTTTCATCGTCTATACGCTCACCGGCAAACACCATCCGCTGTTCGACCTGCGCATTTTCACCGACAGAAACTTTCTGGTCGCCAGCCTCATCATGACCACCATCGGCGTCGGCTTTTTCGGCGGCATGGTGCTGCAATCGCTGTTCCTGCAAAACTTCCTCGGCTACCCCACTTTCGACGCAGGGCTGTATATGGCGCCGCGCGGCCTAGCTTCGCTGTTCGTGATGATGTTCGTGGGCAAATTTTCGGGCAAATTTCCGCCGCGCAACTTCGTGCTGGTCGGCATTGCTTGCAGCATCGCGGGCAACTACCTGATGACGCGCTTCACCGGCGACATCACCGCCAGCGAATTGATCCTGCCGATGATTCTGCAAGGCATGGGCATGGGACTCATTTTCGTGCCCATCTCCACACTGGCTTTTTCCACGTTACCCAAAGAGCTCGGCGCCGAAGCGGCGGGCATCTACAGCCTGATTCGCACGGTCGGCTCCGCACTGGGCATCTCGGTCATCGCCACCTATTTTTCGCGCAGCGCCCAGCAG
>JBBIJL010000126.1:0-6351 GCA_037446005.1 Gallionellaceae bacterium
AGCAATCCCTTGGGCACTTGGGATATTGCGGAAGACACCCAGTCCGGCTACGTCATGGTTAAGCTCAAAGCCCATGAATTGCCGCTCGACGGCAATGCCGGAGTGCGCGCGCTACACACGCTGGAAACCGTTGACGGAAATCAGGGTCCCGCTGCCGGACCGTACACTCCCGTCAACCTGCGTTCTTCCTATAACGATTATTTGCCCAGCATCAACCTGCGCTACCAGCTCAAAGAGGGGGTGTATTTGCGCGGCGCAGCCTCGAAGACCATCACCCGACAGGACTTCAATCTGATGTCTCCGTCGTTGACGCTCAATCCGGTTCAATTGAATGGCACGGCGGGCAACCCCGACCTTAAACCGATCCGCGCCGACAACTTCGACATGGCGGTGGAGCGCTACTTCAACGAGACGACCTCGGTGTATCTCACCGGATTTTTCAAACGGGTCGATGGATTTATCGCCACCGTGAGCAACCCGGAAACATATAACGGTGTGACATACCAAGTGAGCCGTCCGCAAAATAGCAATGCGGCAAACATCAAAGGATACGAAGTGGGCTACCAGCAGTTTTACGATTTCTTGCCGGGATGGATGAAAGGCTTGGGGCTGCAAGCGAACTACACCTACGTCGACAGCGAGACGCCCAATAGCGTGCTGGGGTTGAACGTGCCGCTGCAAAACCTTTCCAAACGCAGCTACAACATCGTCGGCATGTATGAACAAGGCGACGTGTCCGCGCGCATCGCCTACAACTGGCGCGACACCTTCCTGAGCGGCGTCGGCAACTATGTCGGTATCGGCGCCTTGCCCATCTACACCAAGGCCTATAGCTGGCTGGATGCCTCGTTGAGCTACAAACTCAACCGGCAAATCACCCTCGCGCTGGAAGGCACGAACCTGCTCAGAACTGTGCGCAGCTCCTACTACGGCGTCGAAACGCGACCACAAAGCAGTTGGGCCAACGACACGCAAATCAGCGCCACCATGACGGTCAGGTTTTAAGAGCGCACCATGCCGGCGAGTTTTTCCTTCCTTCGATTTAACCCGGACAATTCATTGAGCCGTCATTCCGGCGAAGGCTGGAATAACGCAGTTTGGGCTAAAGAACTGTTTGGGTTTAACCTTGCGCGCTGGCTGATACTTCCGGCATTCGGCCTATGTCTGGCGCCCCCGGTGCAGGCCATTTCGCTGGAAGACTGGCGCACTGCCGTCACGGCCACACGCCAGATGGGCGAGAACGATGCGCAGCAAGCCTGCAACGAAGCGCAGCGCTTGCAGGCTGCACTGCCGAAAAATGCGACACTGTTCGATCAGGCGCGAGTCCTTAACGTTTTGGCGCGTGCCGAGACCTATGCTGCCCGGGTCGAGGCGGCGGCAAAACATGCCCAACTTGCGATGAACATCGCCACCCAAAGTAATGACCGCATCGGGCAGGCCGAGGCGCAACTCAACATCACCTTGAATGCGATCAATCAAGCCCGGGTCGAGGCTTCCATGGCGGCTGCGACGCGCAGCCTGGAATTGCTCGAGGGCGCAGATCGGCCGGAATTGCTTGGCGAAGCCATGCTGCGCATGGCGATGATGTATCGCCGGCTGGGAGATTTCGACAACTCCGTCACCATGGCGATGCAGGCCATGGAGATCGCCAAACGCAGCAACAACCCCTATGCGCTGGCTTTCGCCCATCAGGGCATGGCGATCTCCTTCGAGCAAAGCAGTCGCAGCAAGGAGGCGCTCGAGCATTATCAACAGATGCGCGAGCATGCGCGTGCCGCCGCTTCGAGATTTCTGGAAGCGCATGCAATGCAGGGAATGGCCACGCAGATGGCGAGTCTCGGAGAGGCCGCCGGTGCGGAAAAATTGATGCGCGAAGCGATAGTGATATTCCGCGCCTTGCATACCCCGTTTAGTCTCGGTTTCGGTTTGAGCGGCATGGCGAACCATCTGCGCCAGCAGGGGCGTTATAGCGAAGCGTTAACGCTGATGGATGAAGTCATCGCGAACTATGGGAAATATCCGAACCGCATCGGCTTGTGGTTTGCGCTGAATGGACGCAGTCTGGACTTGCAGGGGCTGGGGCGCATCAAGGCGGCGCGTGCCGATGCCGAAAGGGCGTATGCGCTGGCCAAAGAGATCGGTGCGCCGGTCTATCTGGGGGGCAGTGCGCGGCGCCTGTCCGAGATCGCCGCGGTAGAAGGCGATTATCCGCGTGCCTACCAATTCGCTGTCGAAGCGGAGAAGATGGCGAGCAAAACCGTGCAGGATAAATCCAGTGCGCGCATCGTCGAGCTCACCCAGCGTTACGAAACCGAAAGCAAACAGCGCAAGATTGACGAGCTCATCCTCCACAACTCACAGCAGGATGCGCGCCAGCGCTGGCTATGGAGTGTGTTGGCTGGCGTCATCGTGTTGCTTGCCATCACCGCATTCTTTTTTATCCGTCTGCGCCGTTCGCGCGAAGAGATTCGGGCGCTCAACATCGGTCTGGAGCTGCGCGTGCAGGAACGTACCGCCGAGCTGCGCCAACAGGCACGTTACCTGCGCACCCTCATCGACATGCTGCCCATGTGGGCGTGGTTCAAAGACACCCAGAGCCGCTATCTTGCGGTCAATCAGGCCGCCGCCGAGGCCAGCGGCCATACCGTGCAGGAGATGCTGGGGAAGTCCGATCTGGATGTATTTCCGGCGGATGTTGCGCGCGCCCACCATGCCGATGATGCCGAAGTCATGTCCTCGCGCCAGCGCAAGATGGTGGAGGAGAAGGTGCCGCGCGAAAGCAGCACTGTCTGGATGGAGACCTACAAAGCTGCCGTGCTCGACGAAGACGGTACCGTGCTGGGTACCGTCGGTGTGGCGCGCGACATCAGCGAGCGCAAAACGGTGGAATCCGCGCGTGAAGCGGCGCTGGCCGAGGCCGAGCGTCTGGCCAAGTCGCGCAGCGAATTCCTCGCGCAGATGAGTCACGAGTTGCGCACGCCGCTGAACGGAATTTTGGGTTACGCGCAGATACTGGGGCGCGACAAAAAACTCGACGAGCGCCAACTGGCCGGCGTGAACGTCATCCGCCAAAGCGGCGAACACCTGCTCACGCTCATCAACGATATTCTCGATTTTGCCAAAATTGATGCGGGCAAGATGGTGCTTGACCCGGGCGATATTCAGCCGGACAAATTTCTGCGCACCATAGCCGGGATTATCCGCATCAAGGCCGATGAAAAGCACATCGAGTTCGCCTGCTCACCCGCACCGGATTTGCCCGCATGGATCCGCGTCGACGAAAAGCGCCTGCGCCAGGTGTTGCTCAACCTGCTGTCCAACGCGGTGAAATTCACCGAGCGCGGGCGCGTGAGTCTGCGCGCGAATTTGCTGCCTTCCGGGCGCTTGCGTTTCGAAGTACAGGACACCGGCATCGGCATCGCCGGCGACCAACTGGAAGCCATCTTCCAGCCGTTCGAACAAGTGGGCGACAAACGCCACCAATCCGGCGGCACGGGCTTGGGCTTGCCCATCAGCCGCCAGATCGTGCGCCTGATGGGGGGCGACATTCACGTTATCAGCAAGCCGGGGCAGGGCAGCACGTTCTGGTTCGAGCTCGAGGCGGGCGTCCAGGCGGCCGGCATGGCTGCGCCCGCGCGCAAGCCCGGCGTGACGGGCTATGCGGGAGCGCGCAAAACGATACTGGTGGTGGACGATGTGGCCGAGAACCGCGCGGTCGCCAGCGAGATGCTGGAGCAGATCGGCTTCCGCATCATCGCGGCGTGCAATGGCGCAGAAGCGCTGGAACAAGTCCAGGCACAACGTCCCGATTTGATTTTGATGGACAGCGTCATGCAGGGGATGGATGGGCTGGAAGCCACGCGCCGCCTGCGCCGGATGCCGGGGTGTGAATCCCTGCCGGTCATCGCGCTCTCCGCCAGCGCATCCGGCGAAAACGAAACGAATTGCATGGCTGCCGGAGCCAGCGCATTCCTGCCAAAACCGGTCGAGCTGACACAACTGCTGGCGCAGATCGGCTGGTTACTCAAGCTGGACTGGATATACGAACAAGAGGACAACGCACCGGCAGATGCACCGCTGATCGTGCCTCCGGTGCCGGAAATGGAAAATCTGTACCACCTCGCCCGCACCGGCAACATGCGCGACATCTTGCAAAGTTGTGATGACATAATAGAAACAGACGGGCGTTATCGTCCGTTTGCCGAACAGCTGCGCGGCATGGCGCAGGGCTATCAAACCAAAGCCATCCTGAGTTTCATCGAGCAGCATATGGAAGGAAAAACAGCATGAATCGCTTCCGCAAGAACGCGCTTGATGGACTGCTGTGTTTGATTCTGGCCTTCTGGCTGGCGGCTTCTGCGCAGGCCGCCGACATAACGCTGAGCGAATGGCAGCGCGAGGTTGCCGAGGTGCGCATTCATGCGGAAAACGACGCGCGCAATGCTTATCGGGAAGCGCAGCTGTTGCAGGCGGGCATGCCGGGTGACGCCAGCGCGATAGACAAAGCCAGAATCCTTAACCTGATCGCGCGCATCGAGCTGTATTTGTCTTTGATCGGCAAGTCCGCACAGCATAGTGCGGAAGCCAAGGAGATCGCCCGACAGAGTCATGATCGCGCGGGGCAGATCGAGGCCAATCTGGTCATCGCATCGAGCGCGATCAATCAGGGGCGACTCGAAGATATGATCGAGGCAACTCGGGAGAACATGGATTTGCTCGTGGGTCTCAACCACGAAGATATGCGCGCCGAAGTGATGTTCCACGCCGCGATGATGTACTTGCGTTTAGGCCAGTCTGACGAAGCCGCCACGCTTGCCATGCAATCGCTGGAGATTGCAAAAAACAGCAGCAATCAGAAGGCGCTGGCTTTTGCCGAAAATGGCGTGGCTGTTGCCTACGTACAGAGCGGTCGCTATGCCGAGGCGCGCGAACATTACCAGCGCATGTTGGAGGCGGCACGACAGGCGCACTCCACCTTGCTGGAAGGGGGCGCACGGTTGGGCTTGTCCGGTATCGCGGCGAATCAGGGGGCGCGTGCCGATGCCGAGCAAGAATGTGCGGAGGCAATCAGGCTCTTTCGCCGCGCGGGAGGACCGTTATTCGTGGGGCACGCTTTGTTCCAAATGGCCGAGCTGCACCTCGGCAACAAGCAACCCGGCAAGGCGTTGACGCTGCTCAACGAAGATGTGGATATCTATCAGAGGCACGACAACCCTATCGGGCTGTGGTGGACGTTGAATTCGCGCAGCGCGGTATTGCAGGCGCTGGGACAGATGAATGCGGCGCGCAGTGATGCGCAGCGCGCCAGCGAGCTGGCCAATAGAATCGGATTCAGTGTCTATCTTGCGGGCAGTGCGCGTCGTCTGGCCGAAATCGTGGCGGCGCAGGGCGACTTCCGGCAGGCCTACCGTTTGTCGGCACAAGCGGAGGAAATCAGCAAAAAGCTGGAACGTGAAAAATCCAGCAAGCGCATCTTCGATCTGGCTCAGCGGTTTCAACAGGAAAGCAAACAGCGCAAAATCGACGAGCTTACCCGTCAAACCGAACAAGACGCTGCCCGGCAGCGCTGGCTATGGACGGTGCTGGGTGGCATGAGCGCCTTGCTGGCGCTCACCGCCTTTTTCATTATCCGTCTGCGCCGTTCGCGTGCAGAGATCGGTAAACTCAATCTCACGCTTGAACAGCGCGTGCAGGAACGCACCGCAGAATTGTTCCAGAGCCGGAATTCGCTCGAAGAAGCCCAACGCATCGCGCATCTCGGCAGTTGGGAAAACAATCTGGTGGACAATGTCCTGACCTGGTCGGACGAGGTCTTCCGCATCTTCGAGATCGATCCGCAACAGTTCGGCGCCTCCTATGAAGCTTTCATGGACACGGTTCATCCCGACGACCGCCAATTGCTCGACCAAGCCTATAAGACCTCGCTGGAGAAACACGAACCTTTCGCCATCGAACACCGTTTGCTGATGCCGGACGGTCGGATCAAGTATGTATACGAGCATTGCGAAACCATCTATGCCCCGGACGGCAAGCCATTGCGTTCTATCGGTACGGTGCAGGACATTACCGAGCGCAAGTATATGGAAGAGGCGCTTGTTGCCCGCGAACGCGAATTGCGCGCACTGGCGGAATCCTCGCCGGGCATGATGGGCAGTTTTTATCTCAGGCCGGACGGCACGGTTTGCATGCCCTATGTCTCTTCGAATATCCACGAGTTGTTCGGCTTGCAACCGCAGGAGGTGGCCGCAGACGCCTCCGCGTTGATGAAACTCAACCATCCCGACGATGCGCAGCGGGTGCTGGACACCATCGCCGAGTCCGCCCGCAGCATGACGACATGGCATTGCGAAT
>JBBIJL010000127.1:0-6330 GCA_037446005.1 Gallionellaceae bacterium
TTATGAGGAGGCGTTGCATCAGCTGCAAGCCAGCGGCGCGGTTTATCCGTGTTGCTGTACGCGCAAGGAGATTGCGGATTCGGCGTTGCATGGAGTTGAAGGATATGTTTATCCGGGGACATGTCGCAGCCGCATCAAACAGCCCTCACCCCTAGCCCCTCTCCCGCCTGCGGGAGAGGGGAAACAATCGGCACGAACAACAGCATGGCGGGTGCGAACGGATTGCCTCTGCCGTCATTCCCGCGCAGGCGGGAATGACGGGGCTGAAAATGCGGAGGGAATAATTAAGTTCGACGACACCCTGCAAGGCCGTATCACCCAGAACCTCGAACGCGAAATCGGCGACTTCGTGGTGAAGCGCGCCGACGGTTTATTCGCTTATCAGTTGGCGGTGGTGGTGGATGATGCCTATCAAGGCATCACGCATATCGTGCGCGGTGCGGATTTGCTGGCTTCGACGGCTCGGCAGATTTATCTGCAACGCTTGCTGGGGCTGAGTACCCCGACTTACATGCACTTGCCGGTGGCGGTGAATGCGACGGGAGAAAAACTGAGCAAGCAGACGCTGGCGGCTCCGGTGGATAGCGCGCAGCCTGTGGCGACGCTGATACGAGTGCTGGAGTTTTTGCGGCAGCAACCGCCTGCGGCATTGGCCGATAGCGATGTCGGCGGCGTGTTGGCTTGGGCGGTTCAGCATTGGGATACAACGAAGTTGCGGGGAATCAGTACAGCGCCCTCACCCCCAGCCCCTCTCCCGCAAGCGGGCGAGGGGAGCAAAGCTCCTTAGCTTGCTTGCCTGCGATGGCGGAGAAATTCGAGGATCGCGGGGATGAAGGAAACAAAAACTATGCCGACGATCATCAGCGTGAGATTGTTTTTGATGACCGGGATATTGCCGAAGAAATAACCCGCCAGCGTCAAGCTGCCGATCCACGCCAAACTACCCATTGCGCTGAACATCACAAACGAGCGGTAGGTCATGGTACCGATGCCCGCCACGAACGGGGCAAAGGTGCGGATGATGGGCAGAAAACGCGCGAAGATGATGGTCTTGCCGCCGTGCTTGTCGAAAAACTGGTGGGTCTTTTCCAAATGCTCGTGTTTGATGAAACGCGGGCTAGCATGGGTAAGCAAACGCAGACCGAGCAGGCGACCGATCCAGTAGTTGGTGTTATCGCCGCCGAAGGCCGCCAGCAGCAGCAAAGGCAACAGCACCTGCAACTCCAGTGAGCCCATACCGCACAGCGCGCCCGTCACGAACAACAGCGAATCGCCCGGCAGAAAAGGCGCGACCACCAAGCCGGTCTCGGCGAAAATGATGGCAAATAGGATGGCGTAAATCCACACACCATAGTCGTGCACCAGGGCCAGCAGGTGCGTATCCAGATGCAGGATGAGGTCGAGCATTACGGCAATACTTCTTCGGCTTCAGTCTTTTCCGGCTTGATGAAGTCTTCGCGCGACACGCCGAACATCATCAGCAAGGGGCTGGCGACCAGCACCGAGGAGTAGATACTGAACAGGATGCCGATAGTCAGCGCCAGCGCGAAGTAATGCAGCGTCTCGCCGCCGAGGAACAGCATCGCGGTAACCATCATCTGCGTGCAACCGTGGGTGATGATAGTGCGCGACATGGTGCGCGTGATGGCGTTGTCGATGATCTCGGCCACTTCAGTCTTGCGCATCTTGCGGAAGTTTTCGCGGATACGGTCGAACACCACCACCGACTCGTTCACCGAGTAGCCCAGCACCGCGAGCACCGCAGCCAGCACCGACAGCGAAAACTCCCACTGGAAGAAGGCGAAGAAACCGAGAATGATAATCACGTCATGCAGGTTAGCGATGATCGCCGCCAGACCGAACTTCCACTCGAAGCGCACCCACAAATAACCGACGATACCCAGGCTCACCAGCAACAGCGCCATCGCGCCGTTCTCCACCAGGTCTTTGCCGACTTGCGGCCCGACGAATTCGACGCGGCGCAGTTGCACGCTGGCGTCTTGCGCCTTGAGTGTATCCAGCACTTGTTCTGACAATTTCGCACCGGCCTTATTTTGCTTGAGCGGCACTTGAATCAATACATCTTTGCTGGAACCGAAGTTCTGCACCTGCGCGTCGTGCAAACCGATGCTACTCAATTGCTCGCGCACTTTATCGAGGTCGGCAGACTGAACGTAATGCACCTCCATGACCGTGCCGCCAGTGAAGTCCACGCCGAAGTTCAAGCCTTTGGTGGCGAGGAAAAACACCGCGAACAGGAAGGTGACCAGCGAAATGCTGGTGGTGTAACGCCCGTAGCTCATGAACGGAACATCTTTTTTGATTTTGAAAAATTCCATGATCTATTCCCTATCAGCCGATGGCGACTTTGTTCAACCGCGCCTTGCGGCCATAAACGATGTTCACAATCGCGCGCGACACCAGCACCGCGCTGAATATCGAAGTCAAAATACCCAGGCACAGCACCACCGCAAAACCCTTGATCGGGCCGGAACCGAACATGAACAGTGCGATACCGGCGATCAGGTTGGTGATGTTGGAGTCCAGAATCGTGGCGAAGGCATTTTCGTATCCGGCATGAATCGCCGCTTGCGGCGGTACGCCGTTGCGCAGCTCTTCGCGGATGCGCTCGTTGATGAGCACGTTGGAGTCGATCGCCATACCCAGCGTCAGCGCAATAGCGGCCATACCCGGCAGCGTCAGGGTGGCTTGCAACATGGACAGCAGCGCCACCAACAGCAGCAAGTTGACGCCCAAGGCCAGCACCGAAATACCGCCGAACATCAGGTAGTAAACGATCATGAAAACCGCAATCGCGATGAAACCGATTTTGGTGGAATCGAAGCCGCGCTTGATATTTTCCGCGCCCAAGCTGGGGCCGACGGTGCGTTCTTCGACGATTTCCATCGGCGCGGCCAAGGCACCGGCACGCAGCAGCAGCGAGGTATCTTTGGCTTCTTCCGTGCTCATCTTGCCGCTGATCTGCACACGACCGCCGCCGATTTCCTCGCGGATCACCGGCGCGGTCACGACCTCGCCTTTACCCTTTTCAAACAGGATAATCGCCATGCGCTTGCCGACGTTTTCGCGCGTGGCTTCTTTGAATTTGCGCGCGCCGACCGCATCCAGATTGATATGCACAGCGGGTTCGTTGTTGCGGCTATCGAAACCGGGTTGCGCGTCGTTGATGCGTTCGCCCGTCAACAGCACGCTCTTCTTCACCAGAATGAAACCGCCGTCGCGGTCTTTAAACATCTCGGTGCCGAACGGGGCAACCGAGCCGATGCCGACCTGATGATCTTCATCCACCAGACGCACTTCCAAAGTCGCGGTGCGCCCCAGAATATCTTTGGCACGCGCGGTGTCTTGCACACCGGGCAGCTGCACCACAATGCGGTCGATACCTTGCTGCTGAATCACCGGCTCGGCCACGCCCAGCTCGTTCACGCGGTTGCGCAGCGTAATCAAGTTCTGCTGCACCGCAGTTTCCTGAATGCGGGTTTCTTCAACCGGCTTGAGGCGCGCATTCAACAGGTATTCACCGCCTTCATCGCGCTCGGTAAACTCCAAACCGCCGAAACGTTGTTTGAGTTCGGCTTCGCCCTTGCCGCGCGTGGCCGCATCGCGGAACTTGACTGTCACCAGTGAGCCGTCGCGACTCACGCCGGAGTAAGCGATATTCTGCTCGCGCAAGGTACTGCGAAAATCACTGGAAGCCGACTCCAATGCCTTGTCCAGCGCGCCTTTCATGTCCACCTGCAACAGGAAGTGCACACCGCCGCGCAAGTCCAAACCGAGATACATGGGAGAAGCAAAGTTCGCCAACCACTGCGGTGAACGCGGCAACAAATTCAATGCCACCACATAATCCTCGCCCAACTGCCCGTGCAATACATCTTTGGCTTTCAGTTGGGTGTCGGTATCCGCGAAACGCGCTTTGACGCTGGTGGCATCGAGCGACAACACCTCGGGATTCAACTGCGCCGCCTTCAACGCATCTTCCACCCGCTTGAGCAGCACCGTATCCGCCTTCAAATTGGCGCGCAGCGGCAACACTTGCACCGCGGGCGATTCGCCATAGAAATTTGGCAAGGTATAGACCAAGCCAGTCAAGATCACGACGGCGATCAACAGATACTTCCACAGCGGATAACGATTCATTGCGGCATCCCGGTAAACTGAACGGTGTTAATTAGATGGATTTGATCGTGCCTTTTGGCAGGGTCGTTTGAATGGCGACCTTCTGCACATTGACGACAACGCCTTCGGCCACTTCGATAGAAACGTAGCTCTCGCCCACTTTGGTCACACGGCCCAGCACGCCGCCGTTGGTCACCACCTCATCGCCTTTTTGCATGGCTTCCAGCATCGCCCTCACTTCTTTAGCGCGCTTTTGTTGCGGGCGCAGCACGAGGAAATAAAACACCGCCAACAGCGCGATCAACGGCAGGAAATCCATGATACCGCCGCCTTGTGCGGGAGCCGCGCCTTCGGCGTATGCGTTGCTGATGAACAAGTTGCTGATAGAAATCATTTGTATCTTCTCCGGTCAAAAAATCAAAGGCGCGCATTTTAGCAGCCTGCCGGACTTAAAAGGAAATCGGCTGAAAATTTATCTGGACGACGCATATTTCGCCGCTTTCTTGGGCGATCATTTTCTCCGTTTGACGCACCGCCGCGTAGGGCAATAACCAACGGGCATTGCGCCGCATGGATTCAAAGCAAAACCGTCGGGGGTTGCCCGACAGCAAGTCACTTTCTTTTGCTTCGCCAAAAAGAAAGTAACCGCGAACCCAAGAAAAGGCGACCCCGGCGCGCCGCCCACTTCGTGGGCTCCCTGCGTTGTGGGCTACGCCATAACCTAACGATCATGGCGCAGGCCCCCCCGAATCATGAATCGACCGCGCCATGATCGCTTCCCTCACCCCCGTCCCCCCTCTCCCGGTGGGGTACAGGCGGAAGCTTCGCCGATTCACGTTAAAGGTTAATCTCCGCCGCAACATACCGTTACGCGGCATGTTGTCAAACGATCAGGCGGCTGCGGAACTCGCGCTGCGCGCTCAAACAGTCCTCGCCGACTACCCCTGATCGTTTTCCGCTACTCGGCGACGCACAGGGGAGAAAACAAACGAGCCGCGTAGCCCGGATGAAGCGTAGCGAAATTAGGGAGCGGGATGGGGGCGGCTCACATCCACCCCGGATGACATCCGGGCTACAAGGCTGTGATGAGATTTTTTTGGTTGAAGCGTTTTGAGTATGGGGTATGCCAATCGAGTGTTCCCTCCCCCCCTTCTCCCGGCGGGCATTGGTATCTACACAACTTGCAAGTCCTCCGCCCCTTGTTGAGAGCGCGCGAATCTGGCGAAGCGTTTAAGGTCATCAAGCGTGTAATCCAGTGGGGGGGGACTCATTGGGGTTTGACCTATGCGGCGGTCTCGCTTAACAAGGCAATGCAAAGCGGATCCAGTTCCCCACTTTGTAAGGGGGAGGGGAATTTGAGAGAGAAGGATATTCCACGATTTTAAATCCCCCTTACTCCCCCTTTACAAAGGGGGAAACTGCTGGCGGTGCCGCCTTGGGCGGTTCACGGTTTTATCAGCGCCTTTGAGGCGCTCACCCAATCGCCCCCCAGCTTTCTTATGCGGAGCACTTGTGTAGATACCAATGCCCGGCAGGAGAAGGGAGTCTGCTTCCCACCGGGAGAGCAACCTGAGGGCAAGGGAACACTCGTCAACGCCGTATACAACCTGGTCAACGCCCCCCGCCCGCAGGTCAGAAATACCGTACCGCCTGAATCCAGCCCCTAGGAGAACGGTCAGTATCCGCCGTCGGCCACTCCGAACCGGTTCGCCATGCGAGCAGCATATTGACCATGGTCTGGTTGTCGTACGCGTAAGTAGCGCCGGCGCCCGCGCCGGACAAGTGATGCAAATTGTTGGCAGCGGTCCACGGATTACGGTTGGCCTTTGAACGACCATCGTCATAAAAACCCTTTAGAAGCCACTTTTCGTTAGCTTGCCAGCGCAGTTCGAGCTGCACCAGACTACCCTCATCTCCACCTGCCTCGCCCTGCGGATAAGCGCGCACACCTTGGGCTCCGCCCAGAATCAGCTTTTCCGCCGAATCCAGATTCTTGCCGGCCCACTGCCCCTCATAGGAAAAAAACAAGCTTGCCCTATCGTTCAAACTCTGCATACGCTGGAACAACGCATTGACCTTGCCGAAACGCCCAGCACTTTGCGCCGACGCCGCATCGATCTCCCCGCTCACCGCATCCAGCGACAAACTACCCGACGCACAACTCAAAACAAAGCTGTTACTCCCCCCGCC
>JBBIJL010000128.1:0-6249 GCA_037446005.1 Gallionellaceae bacterium
CGGAGAATGGCTATTTATTGCGTAGGAAGTTGCGGCGCGGACTTTGTAGGAAAAAGTCTTATGGGGGTGAGGGGAGCATGTTGCCATTATCCCGATCCAGGCGGATTTCAATCCGGAGAATAGCGGGGGGTTTGTCCGGGTGTTCGGGCTTGCACACGAGTGCTGCTGGTTAATCGACGGCGGCCTGATTCTTCAAAGACACCTGTTCTTTCAAGCCATTTTGCATCACGTAATACGTCAGCTCGGCGTTGTTTCGCAACTTCATTTTCTCAAGGATATGCGTGCGATAGGTGCTGACGGTTTTTACGCTCAGCGACAGCGTTTCGGCGACTTCGGATACTTTTTTGCCGGAACCGATCAGGCGCAATACCTGATATTCCCTGTCGCTCAGCATTTCATGCGGCGACTTCCCCGAATCGACTCCACACTCCTGTAGCAACAATTCGGAAAGGTTGGGGCTGATATGTTTTTTGCCCGCCATCACGGTGCGAATCGCATCGACCAGTTGTTCCGGCGCAGTTTCCTTGGTCAGATAGCCGGAAGCCCCCGCTTTCATCAGGCGTACCGCATACTGGTCTTCCGGGTACATACTCAGGATCAACACCTTGGCGAGCTTGCTTCGATCCATGATTTGTTTGAGGGTGTCGATGCCGTTTTTTTCGGGCATGGAAATATCGAGCAGGACAATGTCCCACTTTTCCGCATTCATCAGCTTCAGGGCTTCGAATCCGTTGGCGGCCTCGCCCGCGACGCTCATGCCGTGAGCATCATCCAGAATTCTTCGTAGCCCGTGACGCACGATGGCATGGTCATCAACGATCAGTACGCGGATCACAGCGCTCTCCCCAAGATGGAATACCTCATAATGGCTTATACCTCATGCGAATCCCTCTCATCCAGACTGGACGAAGCATATGAAATACTCACCGACACGCAAGTCCCCTTGCCCGGTGCGCTCAATATCCGTGCTTTCCCTCCCACCATCAGGGCGCGCTCCCGGATCCCGAGCAAACCGAAGGTATGCTCCTTGTGCGCGGACAAAGCAAATCCGACACCGTTATCCTCTATTTCCATCGACAGCCCCTCTTCCCGCTCCGTAAAGCGGATGTTCACCCTGCTGGCCTGCGCGTGCTTTGCCACGTTATTCAGCGACTCCTGAAGGATACGGAAAATCGTGAGCGACTGCTCCGCATCCAGCGCGAATTCCCGCTCCGGCAATACCAGCACGCACTCGATGATCGAGTGCTGGCGGAATTTATTCACGTAATCTTTTATCGCCGCCGCCAGACCGACATCGCCCAGCAGGTTGGGTCTTAATTCGGTGACGATCTGGCGCATGGTGTGGATTCCCCCCGCAACCAACTCGCTCAGGTGTGACACCTCGGACGCAAGCTGCGGCGTATCGGCAGGCAATCTGGATGCCAGCCAGGCGATACCCATCTTGATGGCAACCAGTGTAGCGCCCATCTCGTCGTGAAGGTTCAAGGCGATTCTGGCGCGTTCGTCCGCCCTGATATTTTCCAGGTGCATGGAAAGCCGCTGAAGTTTTTTGTAGGACTCGGCCAGTTTCAGTTCGGACTGTTTCTGCTCGGTGATGTCCACGGCAATACCCAGCACACTCAGCCTTCCATCCGGCATTTCAAGCCGCTTTTTGAGCGTAAGGAACCAGCGCTGCTCGCCATCCGGCAGCGTAAACGGCTCTACCAGACTAATCTCGCGCCCATCCTCGATCACTTGCCGGTCCGCCGCCAAATATGCCGCCACCTCCTCCGGGAACAGGTTGATTTCGGCATTATTCCTGCCGACCATCTCTTTCGGGCTCAACCCATAAGCGCTGGCTAGACTGCGGTTGACGAGCAGGAAATTACCCTGTGCATCCTTGACAAATATCTGGTTCGGATCGGCATCAATGACCTTCCACATGAATGCCTTCTGCCGCCGCAGTATTTTTTCCGCACGCTTGCGCTCGGCGATATCCCGCACGACAGCCACAAACACACTCTCCCCGTCTTTCTCTTGCACCAATTGCAACTGCACTTCCACCGGGAAATCGGTTCCGTTCTTGTGCCGGAGTAAAGTCTCGACACGCAGGATTTGCTTTTCGCCCGCAACCAGCGGGGCGATGAAGTTGCGGAATTCCGCTTCGGACATCAGCAGATTGATCTCCAGAGAGGTCATCCGCAGCAGCTCCTCGCGGCTGTAGCCGGTGCTGTCAATCGCGCCCTTGTTCATATACACAAAGCGCAGGGAATCCGGCTGGAAAATGAAGATCATATCCAGCGTGCTATCCAGAATGTGGTTCAGGCGGCTCTCCCGCTCTTCCGCCCGCCTGCGCCCGGTGATGTTGCGCGCGATCCCCATCACGCCGATCAGCGCGCCGGCCTCATCCAGCATGGGGGTCTTGATAGTTTCCAGCAGCGCGCGCTCCCCGTTGTCGGGATAGGTGATCCATTCCTCGTTGATGCTCGGCTTGCCGGCAGCCATGGCTTCGCGGTCTTTTTGGCGAAAATGTTCGGCGAGTTCGGCCTCCACAAAGTCGTAATCCGTCTTGCCGACGATGTCCGCTTCTTTCGCGCCGAAGAACCGCTCGAACTGGAGATTGCAATTTAGATAGACGCCATTGGCATCCTTGAGCCAGACCAAATCGGGAATGGTCTGCACCAGCGTGCGCAATTGAACGCGCTCACTTTCGAGCAGCGCCTCCGCCCGGTTGCGCTCGGCACGCAGGCGCTGCGCCGCTATCCCGAAAGCCAAATCGTCCGCAAGATCTTCCAGCAACAATATCTCTTCGGTATAAAAAGCATTCGCTTGTGCGGCATAGATAGTAAGTACGCCGATAGTTTCACCATGCACCTTGAGCGGCAGCGCGATGCTGGACAGATAACCGCGCGCCAATGCGGCATCGCGCCAATGCGCCATCGCGGGATTGATGCTGGAATCATGATTGACCTGCGTCAGGCCGGTTTTGACCGCTGCGCCTATCGGCCCCAGCCCCCGCACATCGTCCGACCAGCTGATCGCGATGGTATCCAGATAGTCCGTACCGTAACCGTAACGCGCCACCGGACGCACGGTTTTATTGACGTCCTGCCCGGCAAACCCGACCCAGGTCATGCGATAGCCGCCCACCTTAACAATCAGTTGGCATATCTCCTCCAGCAGACCCTTTTCTTCCTCGCTATGAATCATTGCCGCATTGCATTCGCTCAGCAAACGGAGCGAACGGTTGAGCCTGCGCAGGCGCTCTTCCGCCTGCTTGAGTTGTGTTACATCCATGGCGATGGTCAGCACATTGACCGAACCGTCGGTCTGCACCAACGGTTTTCTGAGGGTCTGATAGATGCGGGACTTGCCGTCGGCCAACGATCCCGTTTCCAGCGCCAGTCTTTCCTGACGGCTCTCGATCACCTTGCGGCTTGCGCTCTCGTATGCGGCGATCTGTTCCGGGTTATGCACAAAGTCCGCATTATGCTTGCCGACAATGCTCGCGGTAGTCTGCCCGTAGCTCTCCGCCATCGCCTTGTTGGCGAGCAGAAAACGGCCTTCTGCATTCTTGACGAAAATAAAATTGGGGTCGCTGTCTATGACCAGCCGGATAAAATCGTTTTGCCGGGCAAGTTCGACTTCGGCCTGCTTGCGTTCGGTGATGTCACGAATAATGGCCTGATAAAACGACTTCCCGGCAATGTCGATTTTGCGCACACTGGTCTCGACCGGAAAAATGTTCCCGTTTTTTCTGACATGCACCGATTCGAATCTCTGTGCGCCGGCAAGATCAATTTCTCTGCGTTTATCCGCAAACGAAGGGGCGAGTTGCACCGCCCTGATATTGGCCATATTCAATTCGGAAAACTCGGCGGCGCTATAGCCGTAGGCCTCAGGCGCGCGGTCGTTGAATTCGACTATTTTTCCGGTTCCGTCGTGCAACAGGATGATGTCGTTTGCATACTTGGCGAGATAATCCAGATGCTTGCCGAGCGCCTGCCTTTCCAGTTCCTGCGCATGTTGCTTTTCCAAGGTACGGATATTCTGGCGCTGTTTCTGCCACCAATAGGCCGTTGCGCCGCCGCCCGCACCGATCAGAGCCAGCATCAACATCACCGTCCATCTGGACAGGCTATTGATCGGCGCATAAATTTCCGCTTGGTCTATTTTGCTAACCATCGCCCATGCGGTACCGGGAATCTTGTTCAATACCGCCACCACCGGCACTCCCCGGTAATCCACCCCTTCCACCATGCCTACCTGCCCCAAAGCCGCCATCACCGAGGGCAATTCACCGTTACTCAGCGGCAAGCGCATGGCCAGTGCCGTATTTTTGCGGTGGCGCAGTTCATTCAGAAAGACAACCTCATCGCCCGCGCGGCGCACCAGCAAGCTTTCCGCACTCGGGCTGGGAGTCGGCCAGTGCTGGATGAGCGGAAAAACAAAACGGTAAGGGTCGATGCGAAACAGGATCGCGCCGACGGTACGCGCTTTCCCGTTCTCGACCAGGATCAGCGGAGCCCTGAGCTCAATCTCCAGCTTATCCGACAACGCGGTTTTTTCCCGGTGGATTTCGGAAAAGACGATCTGTCCGCTACGCATGCTTTCAAGCAAGCGCATTTTGTCCTGCCCCTGAATCGGCTCTTCATCCGCAGCGGTAGATAGCTGTAGCACGGCCTTGTCGTCGAACAGGCTGATTGAGGTATAGCCGTAACTCGCGTTAGTTTGCTGCATGGAGGCCAGACGCGCCGTCAGTTGCGCTTTGATCTTCCCTGCGGGGCGACCTTGTCGCAGCCAATGATCTACTGTGAGCACGAACAGATTGTCGTCCCGTATGGATTGCGCGTCGCCTCTGCGCTCTGTCATCCAGTTGGTGATTTGTCCGGCCTTCAATTCCGCGATGCCGGCCAGTTCGTTTTGCTTATCGGCTTTTATCTCGTCCTTGTAGCGGTGAAAGACGAAATAACCGCCTGCCATGATGAGGATGACGAAGAGAACGAACACGAGCAGCGGCTTCCCCGCGCTTATTTCGCCCTGAGGGGAATTCCCGCCGGGAATGGCCTCGGGTTCTGCCGCAATCGCTTGAGTATCAGTCATCGTTATTCGAGGCGGTATTTTCAGGATAGACGGGCCGTTTAAATCAACCGGGGGGAGGCAGTTTACAGAGTTTAAAGAGCGTGCGGCATAGGACAAACACCGATGGCAAATTACCCAATTCCCCGAGCGCAGATTAAGTAAAACGCTGATATGTTAATCGCGGGTGTATCTCCAAAATACTCCCGAAATCACCCATTGCAATTGGAGACGAATATGAATGCTCATGCCCGCTTTGAAGAAGACCTTGCACCTGATGCCGATGGCTCGAAGACCGCCGCCGCAGAGCATTTTTCCGCATCGACAGGGACATTCTCGCTACGGCGCGCCCAGTATCTGAACAAGAGCGGACAGCCCCCCGCATGCCCGCCAAGCGACAGCGGAGTCGTGCTGCCATTTGAGAACACCAACCAGAGCCGCTCTGGCACCGCCTTGACTCCAGAAACGCTCCCGACCAAGCAACGCTAGTACCGTAATTCAAATTCAACCTTAGCCCCAAAGGAGGCTCGAATGGAAATGATGACCGCTAATTCCTTGATTTCAGTCACAACGCGCCGTGAAAAATCAACTCATCCCAACGGCATGATTGAGACCGATAAATTGCGCTCATTCTATCGCGCGCCGGAAAGCGTCCGCCCTCTCTCCCGACACAGGCACGGCACCCGGATCATTCCCGCAACCGAGCGTCCGCTTGAACCGGCGGCTCCGAATGCAGAAGAGGAGCATTTCCGCATCCTGCTGGTCGGGAAAGAACAGCGGGAAAGACAGGCGATATGTAGCGCGCTATCGCATCATCTCGATTTTTCCGCCTCCTATCTGGAAGCCGCGAGCGGTGAAATAGCCTTGCAGACGCTCGGGCGCGCGGCGATTGAACTGATTATTTTCTGGGACAGTATCGCGGACATGGATTGTCTGGAGTTCCTCGGTCGGCTCAAGCGGAAATGCGCCCAGTCAACAATCCCGGTGATTGCATTACTGCATCCGGGAGCAGGCAAAGCGGGCGTGCAATCCATGAAGATGGGGGCATATGCCTATCTGCCCAGAGATACCGAGGGGCAACATTTTGCGCTGTTGCCCATTCTGGCTGCACGAATTCATGCGCAACATAAAATGCAAAACGCGCTGCGCCAAACCGGCGCCGTGTCGCAAACCATCACCGACAACGTTCCC
>JBBIJL010000129.1:0-6143 GCA_037446005.1 Gallionellaceae bacterium
CGCAGGCGGATCGTTACCAGCACGCGGTTGCCGCCTGTCTGGAAGACCCGAACGTGGATGGCGTGCTGACCATCCTTACCCCGCAAGCGATGACCAAACCTTTGGAGGCGGCAAAGGCGGTGATCGAGCTTTCCAATCACCACAAGAAACCGTTGCTGACGTGCTGGATGGGCGAAGCGCAGGTGGCTGAATCGCGCAAAGAGTTTGCGCGTGCGAAGAAACCGAATTTCCGCACGCCGGAACCCGCAGTGGAAGTGTTCTCCTACCTTTCTGCTTACTACCAGAACCAGAAGCTGCTGATGCAGATGCCGGGGCCGCTGTCGCACCATCTGGAGCCGGACGTGGAAGGCGCGCGCATGGTGATCGAGGGCGCGCTGCTCGACAAGCGCAAGGTGTTGAGCGAGATGGAGTCGAAGGCATTGTTGGCGGCGTTCCATATTCCCGTGGCGCAAACCATGGTGGCGCATTCGCCCAACGAGGCATTGTTGATCGCGCAGCAACTTGGCTTTCCGGTCGCGATGAAGGTCAATTCGCGCGACATCACGCACAAGAGCGATGCGGGCGGCGTGATGCTGAATCTGGGCAATGCCCAGGCGGTGCGCGCGGCGTATCACGAGATTACCGAGAACATCAAACGCAATCGCCCCAATGCGCACATGGAAGGCATCTCCATCCAGCCGATGATCGTCAAGCCGAACGGGCGCGAGCTGATGGTTGGAGTCATCAACGATCCGGTGTTCGGTCCGGTGATTAGCTTCGGTGCGGGCGGCACGATGGTGGAGGTGATGGGGGACCGTTCTGTTACTCTGCCGCCGCTGAATACTTTCCTGGTCAAAGACCTTATCAAGGGCACGCGCATATCCAAATTGCTGGGCGCGTTCCGCCATATGCCGCCGGCCGACATGGACGCGCTGGAAAGCGTGTTGTTGCGCGTGTCTGAAATGGTGTGCGAACTGCCGATGCTGATGGAGATGGACATCAATCCGCTGATCGTGGACGAGCACGGTGTGCTGGCCGCCGATGCGCGCGTGGTGGTGGATTTCCGGTTGCCGAGCGCAGACCGTTATGCGCACATGGCGATTTATCCGTACCCCACGCATCTGGTCAATCATTGGCAACTGGCCGATGGCACGGATATTACGGTGCGACCGATCCGGCCGGAAGACGCCGAGCTGGTGCAAGCATTTGTGCATGACTTGTCCGATGAGTCGAAATACTTCCGCTTCATGAACAGTGTGCAAGAGTTAAGTCAGGCTATGTTGGTGCGCTTCACCCAGATTGACTATAGCCGCGAAATGGCGCTTATCGCGGTGACTGAAGAGCATGGCAAGGAAATCGAACTCGGGGTGGCGCGTTTTGCGACCAATCCCGACGGCGAGAGCTGCGAATTCGCCCTGGTGATCGCCGACCGTATGCACGGCAAGGGCTTGGGGCAGAAGCTGATGATGGCGGTCATGGATGCGGCGCGTTCCAAAGGGCTGAAAGTCATCGAGGGGCAAGTGCTCAGAAATAATACCGATATGCTGCATCTCATGGACAGGCTGGGCTTTACAGTTGAAACCAGCGAGGAAGACGACAGCATCAAGTCGGTGCGCAAGGTACTTTGATCGGACGGTATGCAAACTGTTTACCTGACACACCCGCTCTGCCTCAAACATGATATGGGCGCGGATCATCCTGAATGTCCTGCGCGTATCCATGCGATAGAGGATCAGCTCATCGCCACGGGTCTGCTGCAATTTCTCGCCTACCGCGAAGCTCCCCAAGTTACGCGCGAGCAATTGTTGCGCGTGCATGCGCAAGAATATGTCGAGTCGGTGTTTATGCGCGCGCCGCAAAGCGGCCTGGTGTATCTGGACGGCGACACGGCAATGAATCCGTTCACGCTGCCTGCCGCGCTGCATGCGGCAGGTGCGGCGGTGGCGGCGGTGGATATGCTCATGGCGGGAAATGCGGAGAATGCGTTTTGCAATATCCGCCCGCCCGGGCATCATGCCGGGCGTTCAAGGGCGGCGGGTTTTTGTATTTTCAACAACGTTGCCGTGGCTGTTGCGCACGCGCTGGAACAGCACGGTTTGCAGCGCGTGGCGATTGCCGATTTCGACGTGCACCATGGCGACGGTACGGAGAATATTTTTCACGATGATCCGCGTGTGATGCTGTGCTCGACCTTCCGTCATCCCTATTACCCGTATTGCGGAGCCGGCAGCGGCAACGAGCATATTATCAACGTGCCGTTGGCGGCAGGTGCCACGGGGGAGGATTTTCGCGCGGCGGTTACGCAGCAATGGCTGCCCGCTCTTGAGCGTTTTCAACCGCAGATGCTGTTTATCTCGGCAGGATTCGACGCGCACCGCGAGGACGATATGGGCGGGCTGGCATTGCGCGAGATCGACTATGTCTGGGTGACGGAAGAACTGAAGGCGCTTGCGGCACGACATGCCGCACGGCGGATTGTTTCGGTATTGGAGGGCGGTTACGCCTTGCATGCCTTGGGGCGCAGTGCCACGGCGCACATCAAGGTATTGAGCGGTTTGTAGCGCCCCGCATAACGCGGGGCGATGCTTGTTGGGGTGGCAAGTTGCACGGGTTGATATAATCCGCGATTGCCGAATTAAATTCGAACCATTGGAGAATCATCATTTATACCAAGCCTTTTTTCGTTAAGAACCCGTTGGCAACCAATATTGAACAGCCGCCATTGGGTATGGATGCCGAAAGCATTGTCGAGGATTTCAGGCATTATTTTAGCCATACGCTGGGCTGGAATACCAAACATCTCGTTGCACACCATGTTTACGCATCGCTGTCCCATTCCATGCGGGATCGTCTGGTCGAGCGCTGGAAAAATACTCAGGCGGCCTATCGCGAACAAAATTGCAAACGGGCTTTTTATCTGTCCTTGGAATTTTTGATGGGACGGACTCTGGGCAATGCCATGCTGAATCTGGATATCGAGGCCTCCACTACCGAGGCGCTCAGAAATCTGGGTTTGGTGCTGGAGGAGGTTGCCGAAGAGGAGCACGATGCGGGGCTGGGTAATGGCGGCCTGGGGCGTTTGGCCGCGTGCTTTCTGGATAGTTGCGCCACGCTACAGTTGCCGGTGATGGGCTACGGTATACGCTACGAATACGGCATGTTCCGCCAGAAGATCGACAACGGTTACCAGCTCGAAGAGCCGGATCATTGGTTGCGCAACGGCAACCCGTGGGAGATCGAGCGTCCAGAGTTCACCGCGCGGGTCAAATTCGGCGGGCAGACCGAGTTGCATCACGATACGAACGGTAAATTGCGCGCCTACTGGAAATATACCAACGATGTGATGGCGGTGCCCTACGATGTGCCGATTCCCGGCTACCACAATGGTACGGTGAATACCTTGCGTTTGTGGAAGGCTGCGGCGACCGAAGAATTCGATCTGAGTGAATTCAATGCCGGCAGCTATGCCGATGCGGTTGCCGCCAAAAATGCGGCCGAACATATCACCATGGTGCTGTACCCCAACGATGCGAGCGAAAACGGCAAGGAATTACGTCTGCGTCAGCAGTATTTCCTAGCCTCCGCCAGTTTGCAGGATGTGTTGCGCCAATGGGTGAGTAGCAACGGTGACGATTTCAGCGAATTCGCCGAGAAGAATTTCTTCCAATTGAACGATACGCATCCTACCTGTGCAGTGCCCGAGTTAATGCGTTTGTTGATGGATGAGCACGGGATGGCTTGGGAGGAGGCTTGGAATATCACCAGCCGCACGGTGGCTTATACCAATCACACTTTACTGCCGGAGGCGTTGGAACGCTGGTCGGTCAGTATGTTTGGCCGTTTGCTGCCGCGCCTGCTGGAGATCATCTACGAGATTAACGCGCGCTTTTTGAGAACCGTGGCGCAGCATTGGCCCGGAGATAGCGAGCGGCAGCGTCGCATGTCTATCGTCGAAGAAGGGCCTGAGCAACATATTCGTATGGCCTATCTGGCTATTGTGGCCAGCGTTTCGGTGAATGGTGTGGCTGAACTGCATTCCGAGTTATTGAAGAAATATCTGTTCCGCGATTTTTATGAGTTGTGGCCGAAAAAATTCAATAACAAGACGAATGGTGTCACGCCGCGCCGCTGGATGGCTTGGGCCAACCCGGCGTTGAGCAATCTGATTACGCATACTCTGGGGGCGGAAGGCAAGGGCTGGGTGTCCAATCTGGTCGGGCATACCGCGAGTGAAAGCTGGCTCGTGGATATGGGCAAATTGCAGGGGCTGTCCGCCTACGCCGATGATGCTTCTTTCCGCTCCAAGTGGCGTGCCATCAAACAGGCCAACAAGGTGCGTCTGGCGGAAATGGTGCAGCGCGACTGCGGTGTCGAATTCAATACCAATGCCTTGTTCGATGTGCAAGTAAAACGGATTCACGAATACAAGCGCCAGCTGCTCAATGTGCTGCATGTGATCCACCTCTATGACCGCATCAAGCGCGGCGATACGGCGGACTGGACGCCGCGTTGCGTGCTGATCGGCGGCAAGGCGGCTCCCGGTTACAAGATGGCAAAGCGCATCATCAAGCTGGTTAATGCCGTCGCTACCGTGATTAACAGCGATCCCGACGCGGAAGGGCTGTTGAAGCTGGCATTCATTCCCGACTATCGCGTGTCGGCGATGGAGGTGATTTGTGCCGGTGCCGATCTGTCGGAGCAAATATCGACTGCCGGGAAAGAAGCCTCCGGTACGGGCAATATGAAGTTCATGATGAACGGCGCGTTGACTATCGGTACGCTGGACGGTGCCAATATTGAAATTCGCGAGGAAGCTGGGGAGGAGAATTTCTTCCTGTTTGGATTGACGGCGGCAGAGGTAGAAGAGACCAGAGGACACTACAATCCGGGGCGGATCATTGCCGAAGACGAGGATTTGAAACGGGTGATGCACCTGCTGGAAAGCGGCCATTTCAATTTGTTCGAGCCGGGTATTTTTGATTCGATCATCCAGTCGGTTTACAGTCCGAATGACCCGTGGCTGACGGCGGCGGATTTCCGCAGCTATGTGCAGGCGCAGCGCGAAGTGGCGATTGCTTACCGGGATACGGAGCATTGGACGCGCATGAGCATTTTGAATGTCGCCACTAGCGGAAAATTTTCCAGCGACCGTACCATTCTGGATTACAACCGCGATATATGGCATTTGCCGCATGTAGAGGCGAAGCAGGATTGATCCTACGGTTCAACCATGGATTGCACGGGGGCTTGAGCGGCAGCGCTTTGCCGTACCTGTGTTAATGGTGCTCATCCGTGGCTGACTGTTTTTAATATAGCAAACGGTTTAGCCCGAATTTCGGGCAAAGGGAATCACGATGCGTGTGTTGTTTGTTACGTCGGAAATCGCGCCATTAATCAAGACCGGAGGATTGGCCGATGTCAGTGCGGCATTGCCGTTGGCCTTGCGCCGGCAGGGCGATGATGTGCGGGTGTTGGTGCCAGGCTACCCTCAGGTGCTTGCGGCACTTGAGTCGTTCAAGATTGACGCATTTTTTTCGGGGATTCCCGGATTCCCGGATTCACGTTTGTTCGCGAGCGTCTTACCGGATGGCGTGCCGCTTTGGGTGATTGATTGTCCAGTGCTGTTCCAGCGCGAAGGGGGCATCTATCAGGACGGGAATGGTAGCGATTGGCCGGATAACGCACTGCGCTTCGGGTTGCTGTCGAAAGTGGCGGCAATATTAGGCGGGATGGAGTCGCCACTCGATTGGAAGCCGGAAATAGTGCATTGCAACGACTGGCAATCGGGACTGACGCCGGCTTATATGCACTTCACTCCTGGGGGCGCGCCGTGCGTGATGACGGTTCATAACCTGGCTTTTCAAGGCGTATTTCCCCCGCAGGCGGTTTCCGAACTGGGGTTGCCCGAGGAAAGCTTTCAGCCGCATGGGGTGGAGTACTACGGCAATGTTTCCTTTCTCAAGGCCGGACTGTATTACGCCAACCATATCACGACGGTAAGCCCGACTTATGCCGAGGAAATTCAAACGGATGCGCTGGGATTCGGCTTGCAGGGCTTGTTGAGCAGTAAAAGCAATAGCTTGACCGGGATATTGAACGGTATCAATGACAGTGAATGGAATCCCGCTAACGACCCCGCACTGGTGCGCGGATATGAAGCTGGA
>JBBIJL010000130.1:0-6051 GCA_037446005.1 Gallionellaceae bacterium
GGGGAGCGCGGTTGCCGACGGGGTAAACGGCAGATGGCTGTTGGCGTCCTGATTCTCTTCGGCGAACGCTGTCTGTGCGAGCGCAGAGGAGGCGAAAAGAGCAATCAAAAACAATCGGTTAAATAACACTGGCGGCATCCGTCGGGAAAAATTGCCGCGATGGTAGCCGAGGGGGGAGGGAGCGTCAATCAACAATGCCGGCTTGTTGCAAAATTGCCCATGGTGTTGACGTGGTCGCACTTTGACAGATCGGTCTTTTCCTTATCTACTATGCCGCCATGAACTCACCGCATAACTCCACCGAATTGCTCTCCGAAATGATCGGCCTGATCTACGAGGCCGCCGCGGATTTGTCGTTGTGGCCGCAGTTGCTGGAAAGCATGTCGGGGTATCTGGAGTTGTCCATGCCGGAGGGGGACGCGGATACGCTTCCGCTCAGTCCGGCGGAACATGCGCTGATTCATTTTCTTGCACCGCATTTCGAGCGTGCGCATGCCATCCATCAGCAGCTTGCGGAGGTGGTGGAAGAGCGCAATCTGTTGGAAAAAGTGATGAACCGCCTGCCGCTGGGCGCGGCGATCATTGATGCGCAGTGCAACACGATCAGTTTGAACCGCACCATTATTTCGTTGTTGCAGGGCAATACGCTGCTCAAGCTGGCGGCGGGGCGTCTGGTTTCAACTCCCGCAAGCGCGCTGGAACTGGCCGTGCAAAAAATCCTGTCCGGCACCGTGGCGGACGAGGTGATTCGTCTGGGCGATGATGCGTCCAGCCTCTCGCTGTGGGTCAGCCGGGGAAACCTGCCCACGAATTCCGATGCGTCCCCGCGCCGGCTGATGGTGTTCGTTGCCAGCCGCACCAGCCATGCGCTCTCCGAGCAAGGTCTGATCGCGCTGTTTGGGTTGACCCCCGCCGAAGCACGCCTCACCCAAAAAATCGCCCTCGGCTGCTCTTTGGATGAATCCGCAGAACTGCTGGAGGTGTCGAAAAATACCGCAAAGACGCTGTTGTCCCGCGTGTTCGGCAAAGTCGGGGTGAAGCGTCAAACCGAATTGATGCAGGCGATTTATGCCAGCCCATTATGGTTGCGGAATGACCTCAAACAAGCCAGCGAGAAGCCCTTGGCAATCAACGGCGTGCCTCCCGCGCGCCGTGAATCCGAGGAGCAGTGCATGCTGCTGTCCGATGGACGCGCGCTGTATTTTTCCGACAGCGGCGATCCGCAGGGGCAGGCGGTTATTTTTATGCACGGCATCGCCGGGTCGCGCTATCTGCGCCATCCCGATGACGGCATCCTCATGCAGGAAGGCATCAGGCTTATTATTCCCGAACGTCCCGGCAGCGGCGACTCCGACCCGCAACCCGAGCGCCGTGTGACCGACTGGCCGCAAGACATCGCCGAGCTGGCGGATCACTTGGGTTTGCAACAGTTTGCCGTGCTCGGCTACTCGGCCGGCACCGGCTACGCGCTCGCGGTGGCCGCTGCCATGCCGCAACGCGTGCAAACGTTGCACCTCATTGCCGCCGTGCCGCCGATTACCGATCTGGAAGATTTGCGCGCCTACAACCCGGTATTCCGCATGACGCTGTTCATTGCCAAATACACGCCGGGCTTGTTGCCCGCGCTGATGCGCGTCATGGTTAAAGACATCCGCAAAAACGTTTACCAATACTTGGAAAAAATATTTGCCGATGCGCCCGAGCAGGATCGCGAGATTTTGGCAAACTCGAGACTGCGCGCCAATATCGCGACCGGGTTGCGCGCCAGCGTGCAGCGCAGCGAACAGGAAATCGCGCTGGAAGTCATGCTGACCGCCCGCGACTGGGAACTGGATTTGAGCGCCATCCCCATGCCGGTGCAGATATGGTACGGCGAAAAAGACCCGCTGGTTTCACCTGCCGCCGCCCAGAAGCTGGCAACGCTATTGCCCAATGCCGAGCTGACTTTCGTCCCCGCCGCCGGCCACTACCTGCTGTATTCCCACTGGCAGGACATCCTGCGCTCCATCAACGCCTGCCGGTAATTTTTCGCCTGCCTTGGGTGTAAGGTTTTGTCAGGCAAAAAATTTCTATAGAATCGCGTTTGCGTATTACCAAAACAGAAAAATTGGCTGGATAGGCGTCGCTTGAACGCCGGCAATGCAGGGGGGCTGCAATGACCGATTCGGAAGACACGGCACTTAAGCTGGTGGGTATGGCTTACGATGCCGCATTGGATGAGCAAAAATGGCCGTCTTTTCTTGAGGCGTTTGCCTCGGCGGCGGGAGGCTCATCGGCCATTCTGCGTTTAAATGACGATTTGAATATATCCGCCTCTTTTCATGCGAGCTTTGGCTATGAAACCAATTGGCAGTCGGCCTACTGCAATCACTTCGTCAAGCTGGATTACTACAATCACTTCATGAACCAATATGCACCGGGCAGGATTTTTTCATCTGACCATCATATAGACAAGACCGAATTGGGAAAGACTGAGTATTACAACGACTACCTCCGGCCGCAGGATAAGGTGCATGCGTTTGGGACTTTTCTGTTCAAGGAGGGCGGCAATTCGTTGGTGTTCGCGACTCAGCGAGGTAGGCGAGCAGGAGCGTTTGGGGGGGATGAATTTCGGTTGATGAGCATTCTTATGCCGCATCTAACCCGCGCAGTCAAAGTGCATCGCAAGATCAGTACACTCAGTCTTGAAAAAGAGTCTGCTCTGGGGGTACTCGATCAACTGCGCATGGGCGTGATTTTGACGAACAGCATCGGTGCGCCGCTGTTCGTTAACCGTGCAGCAGAGCAGATGCTGATTCGCGGCGAAGGGATAGGCGTGTTCCACAATAGTTTGGTGTTGCCCACCTTGCAGGAAACCGCCCGGTTGCACAAACTGATTGCCGACGCGACGCGCCGCACAGGTGAGGTGGCCGTCGGGGGCGACATGCGCATCGCATTGCCCACTAGGCACGGGGTTTTACACTGTCTGGTTACGCCGGCCTCGCCGGAGTTGTCTGCACGCTGGGGGCTTTCTGCGGAGGCCGATTGCGTCGCGATTTTTCTTTCCAAACCGGGCAGTCTGGAGTTGTCGCCGAAACGGTTGGGCGTGCTGTACAAACTCTCTGCCGCCGAGGCGCGTCTGGCCGCGAAACTCGCCGCATTCCGCAGCGTGGAGCAGGCCGCCGATGAGTTGGGGATTTCTATCCTCACCGCGCGCGCGCAACTCCGCTCGATATTTACCAAGACCGGAGCAAAAGGTCAGTCCGAACTGCTCATGCTGTTGGCGACCGGAACCATCGCAAATTGCACTGATGAGTGATTGAAGCGGGATTGTTCAAACCAGCTTCGCCAAAATATCTTGCCAGTGCCTATACAGAGCGAAGTGTCCTTCGTTCGGCAAGATAAAGACTGTGCTGTTGGGGAGCAGCGCTGCCATATGATGAGTCATGGCGGTCGGCGTGTTCTGGTCGATAGTTCCCGACCAAAGATGAATTTCAGTGTTGACGCCATCCAAAGGAAGTTTCCATTCGCCAGACGAGAGCACAAAGTCAAAAGCCATGCCCTCTATGCCTTGCTGTAGTGTTCGTTTGTACTCAGTTTCAAATTCGGATGCTTTTTCAAGCAGCAGATTCTTGTCCCATTCTCCCGCTGATGCCGACATGACTTCAAACAGAGCAGTAGGGGATGGGGCGACAGCGGCGAATGTGTTTCTCAGTTCTATCGGATTGCTCTGTGCGAGCGTATACAGCCCGAGAGCCATCGGTGACATCCCCTCCGTTACGCCGGGCGCATCCAATGGTGCGAGGCTCCCAGCCAATGCGACTTTTGTCACGCGCTCGGGAAGGCTGTAAGCGCAGGCCAGTGCATACGGCGTGCCGCCGGAAAAACCGATGATGGCAAAGCGTGGCAGCGCCAGCGCATCCGTTAATGCGGCGACGTCATCAGACCAACTCAACAGTGAGCGAGCCGAATGGGGAGCGGATGCTCCATATCCGGGGCGATCCACCGCGATCAAACGCACATTGAGTCGCGCCGCGACATCTGCCATATCCGAATGAATATAACTGGAACCGGGCGCCCCATGAAAAAACAGCACCGGGCTGCCATGCGGCACACCATATTCCGCATAGCCCAGTCGGCGCCCGTCGGGCAACAGGATGGCTTGGTTTTCTTGTGCTGATTGCTTCGGACTCATCGTTACTCCCCCTAGAAAATTTTTTCCGAAATATACACCTCATCGGAATGATTTCGGGATGAAATTGCAGCGGATGAATAGCACTGTACGGGGGCAGTAAGGGAAGCAGATTCGCCTTGTCACCCGTTCGGGTGACAGGGGATTTTTCGAACGCGGATACACTCATCCCGTGTATTTCCGGTAGCCCAGATTAGTCGCGGTTTGGTGACCGGAAGATCAAGGGGGCGTGATGGTTTCGGATGAAGACGTGGTACTCAAGCTGGTGGAGCTGGCTTACGACGCTGCGCTGGATGAGCGCAAGTGGCCGTCCTTTCACGAGGCGTTGGAGAATGCCGATGTGGATTGCGCGGGGAAGGTGCGGCTGATGGACGCCCTGACCCCGCATCTCATGCGCGCCTTGCAAGTGCAGCGCACTCTTAGCAGTGCCAATATCGAAAAGGAAAGAGCGCTGGGTCTGCTGGATCAATTGCGCATGGGCGTGATTCTCACCAATAGTTGTGGCGAGCCGTTGTTCTATAACCGCGCGGCAAAGCTGATGCAGGCACAGGGGATCAGCGATAGCCACAACTGCCTCATCCTGCCAACAGCGAAAGAGACCGAGCTGCTGTACAAGCTGATCGCTGTGGCGGCATCAAGCTCACCCGAAGAGCCCGTGAGCGGCGACATGCGCATTGCTCTGGGCGGCAAGCATGATTATTTGCATTGTCTGGTCACACCAGTACTGCCCGAATTGGCAGCCGGTTGGAGACTTTCTCTTGAGCCGGGTTATGTCGCGATCTTCATTTGCAAGCCGGGCTGCCTGCAACTGTCGCCCAAGCGCTTGTCCGCCTTGTATCAATTCAGCCCCGCAGAAGCGCGCCTGGCGGCAAGGCTTGCGGCCTTCAGGAGCATTGAAGAATCTGCGGAAGATTTGGGGATAGCCATCCCCACCGCACGCGCGCAGCTCCGTTCCATTTTTTCCAAAACCGGCGTCAACGGGCAAGCCGCACTACTCATGCTGCTGGCAACCAGCACGCTGGCGCATTGCCGCGAACCATGAAAATAAAGACCACGTAAATATGGGAAACATAGTTCATTTGAACGATGCGGGAAAAAAATTCTTCACCTATAGTCCGCGCGGATTCGGTTTGAGTGAAGGTGATGTATCAATTTTTGGAGTGGAGCTTTGAATCCCATGAAAACGCGATTTATATGCCTGATTGGTCTGATATTTATGTTTGCCAACAGTGCGTTGGCGATAGTTTCCTGCGAGGGGGACTGTAAGAACGGTCAAGGAACCGTATTGTCCCCGGAGGGCAAAAAAATATACGAGGGGCAGTTCAAGGACGAGAAATATCACGGTCAAGGGATTCTTTACCGGGTGGACGGCAATAAGCTCTATGAGGGCGAATGGAAAAACGACCGCAGGGACGGCAAAGGAACTGCCTACGCGCCGGACGGAAGCAAATACGAAGGTCTGTTCAAGGATGACAAGAAAAATGGCGTCGGCATGTACTACGAGTCTGACGGCGCCAAGCCAGCCATAGGTTTATGGAAAGATGATGTGCGCGAATATGCGGGGCAGCTCAAGAACGGCAAAAGGGAAGGCAGAGGAATCTCTTACGGGCCGAACGATGTCAAGTTGTATGACGGTGACTGGAAGGGCGACAAGAAAGACGGTCAGGGAACGTCCTACGAGCCCGACGGAGGGCGATACGAAGGCCAGTTCAAGGATGACAAAAAGAATGGTACGGGAGTTTTCTATGCGCCTAATGTAGAAAGTAACGGCGTGTTCGGTTCCATTTTTAGCGCGGATGACAAGAAGGCAAAAGCGGTCTTCAAGCTTTACGAGGGGCAGTGGAAGGATGGCAAGCTAAATGGCAAAGCCACTGCGTACC
>JBBIJL010000131.1:0-6047 GCA_037446005.1 Gallionellaceae bacterium
GCCCGAAGTCCGTATACAGCCTGGCGGTACGCGGATGATAGTTGCCCGTGGCGAGATGCACATAGCGCTTTAACTTGCCGTCTTCGCGGCGGATCACCATCAGCATCTTGGCGTGCGTCTTGTGACCGACCACGCCGTACACGACATGCGCCCCGGCCTGTTCGAGCCGGCTCGCCCAATTGATATTGGCCTCCTCGTCAAAACGCGCCAGCAACTCCACCACCACGGTGACCTCTTTGCCGCCTTGGGCGGCGCCGATCAGTGCCTCCATCAAGGCGGAGTCCGCACCGGTGCGGTAGACGGTCTGCTTGATGGAAACAACCTGCGGATCGGCGGCCGCCTGCTGAATAAAGTCGATCACCGGCCGGAAAGACTGGTAAGGATGATGCAGCAGTATGTCGCCCTTGCGGATGAGCTTGAACATGTCCGCGCCCTTTTTCTGTAGCGCGGGCGGCATACCGGGGACAAACGGGGCAAATTTCAAATCGTCGCGATTTACCTCGTCCGGAATACGCATCAGGCGCACAAGGTTGACGGGGCCGTGCACGCGATACAAATCGTCCGGTTTAAGATCGAACTGCTGCAACAAAAATTCGGCCATTTCCTGCGAACAGTTATCGGCGACTTCAAGGCGCACGGCATCGCCGAAATGGCGCTGCGGCAACTCGCCCTGCAAACTGATGCGCAGATTTTTGACTTCTTCCTCATCAACGAAGAGATCGCTGTTGCGGGTGACACGGAATTGGTAGCACCCCTGCACCTCCATCCCCGAAAACAGTTCGCCGACATGGGCATGCAGGATGGAAGACAGGAACACGAAACCGTGCTCGCATTCCGAAATCTCGGCAGGCATCTTGATGGCGCGCGGCAACACACGCGGCGCCTGCACAATGGCCTTGGCGGAATTGCGGCCGAAAGCGTCTTTGCCGGTAAGTTCGACAGCAAAATTCAAACTCTTGTTGAGCACGCGCGGGAACGGGTGCGATGGATCCAGCCCGATCGGCGTCAGCACCGGCATCACCTCACGCAAAAAGAAATCCTTTACCCAAGCACTTTGCGCTTCGTTCCAGTGCGTGCGGCGCAGGAAGTGCACGCCGGCCGTAGCCAGCGTGGGCACCAGATCGTTGTTGAATATCAGGTATTGACGCTCGATGATCTGGTGCGCCTGATCACGCACCCGTTTGAGTATCTGTGCGGCATCGAGCCCGTCCGGGCCGGTACCGACCGCGCCGACTTTGATCTGCTCTTTGAGTCCGGCCACGCGAATCTCGAAGAATTCGTCGAGGTTGCTGCTGACGATACACAGGTATTTAAGCCGCTCCAGCGGGGGAATATTCGGATTCTCGGCTTGCGCCAGAACGCGCCGGTTAAATTCAAGAAGTCCAAGTTCGCGGTTCAGAAACTGCTGCGGGGGATAATTTTTTGCCACTTTCGTTACCTTTGTTAATGTGCCGGAGGTACGTATCCCGACGGCATCTGGGTGCCCGCGCCAAAAAAATAATTTTCCATCTGCTCGGCAAGATATTTGCGCGCCTTGGCGTCGGCCAGATTGAGCCGGTTCTCGTTCACCAGCATGGTCTGGAATTTGATCCAGCCTTGCCAGGCTTCCTTCGATACATTCTCGTAAATTTTCTGTCCCAGCGGGCCTGGATAGGTCGGGCGATCCAGCCCTTCCGCTTCGCGCCCGAGTTTTACACATTGCACCATTCTTGCCATTTTTGACTCCAAGTCGATTTAAAGGATAAATGTTTATTGTGACGCCGGAATGACATGCCGCATCGCTGGCCTGTCAGAGTGAATTCATTTTAGCGTTTTCATGAAGACTTTCGAGCGGCGCTGGTAGTTGTACAGCGCCTTTTTCTCGTCTGGCAACTGGCCGGGCTCGACCTCTTCGAAGCCGCGCTCGACAAACCAGTGCGCAGTACGCGTGGTCAGCACGAACAACTTTTTGAAGCGCTGCGCCAGCGCCTCGGTGCTCATGTGTTTGAGCAAGGCATCGCCGTAACCATGACTGCGGTAGCTGGGGTGCACTGCCATACAGGCCAGTTCGGCTGCTTTTTCGTTCGGAAAGGGGTACAGGGCGGCGCAGCCGATGATGCGGTGGTCGTGCTCCATCACCACGAAACGCTCGATCTCGCGCTCCAGCAATTCGCGCGAACGCCGCACCAATATGCCTTCGGCCTCCAGCGGTTGCAGCAGCTTCAGGATGCCGCCGACATCGTCGATGGTCGCATCGCGGATGGTGTTCAGCGTGCTTTCCACCACCATGCTGCCGATACCGCTATCGGAAAATAATTCCTGCAACAGCGCCCCGTCCTGATGGCGGCTGATGAGGTGGGTGCGCTCGACGCCGGCCTCGCAGGCGCGTACTGCGCAGGGCAGGAACAGCCCCACATCGTCGGGCAACTTGCGCTTGCTCGCCAGCACCGTGTTGGCAGTCGCGATGGTCAGCTCGCGCAGCAATGCCCCCTGCTTGTCCATCACGCCGTCGGTATCCATCATAAAAATCAGCTTGTCCGCATCCAGCGCAATGGCCGTGGTGGTGGCGACATCCTCCAGCGTCAGGTTGAACACCTCGCCGGTAGGCGAATAACCGAGCGGCGACAGCAACACCACCTCATTAAACTCCAACCTGTCCTTAATGGCGGCCACATCCACCTTGCGCACGCAGCCCGTGTGCAGCAAATCCACGCCGTTGATAACCCCCATCGGCTGGGCGGTGATGAAGTTGCCCCCGGCCACGCGAATGTCCGCATTGGCCATGGGAGAATTGGCCAACCCCATCGACAACAAGGCCTCGATTTCCAACCGCGCACGCCCGACGGCTTCTTTCACGCACATCATGGCCTCGGCATCGGTCAGACGGATGCCCTGATGGTAATGGTCGGCAATATCGTTGCGCGACAGATGCTGTTCGATCTGCGGACGCGCCCCGTGTACCAGCACCAGATGCACGCCGAGGCTGGCGAGCAGATTGAAATCGTGTGTAAGCTCGACAAACTTGCCGTCCGCCACCACCTCGCCGCCGAACGCGACGACGAAAGTTTTGCCGCGGAACGCATTGATATAAGGCGCAACCGAACGGAACCAGGCGACGAACTCGGCGGGGTTATGGACAAGGTGTTGGGACATGATCGGTAAGCTTCAGTGACAATCGGGTGGGGCGCAGTATCCTGCAAGGCGGGCGTGGAGCGCAATAGCGGAGTGCAGCTGCGTAGGCGATAATCCGCCCATTCGAAGTCATTGGAGTTTTGCATGTGCGGTATTTGCGGTGAATTGCGTTTTGACCAGGCCGTGCCCGACAGGGATGCGCTGCGGCGCATGACGGCGCGGCTGGCGCGGCGCGGCCCCGATCACGAAGGTTTTTACAGCGACGGTTCGCTGGCGTTCGGCCATCGGCGGCTGGCGATCATTGATCTTTCTGCCCATGCCGAACAGCCCATGCTGGACCGGGCGTTGCATCTGGCGCTGGTGTTTAACGGCACGATCTACAACTACAAAGAGTTGCGCGCCGAGCTGCTGGAGCTGGGCTACGAGTTTTTCTCCGAAGGCGACAGCGAGGTGATCCTCAAGGCGTATCACGCTTGGGGCGCGCATTGCGTGGAGCGTTTCTTCGGCATGTTCGCTTTCGCGATTTACGATCTGCGCGACAAATCTTTATTCCTCGCGCGCGACCGCCTCGGCATCAAGCCGCTTTACTACTCGCTGGACGGCGCGCGTTTGCGCTTCGCTTCCACCATGCAGGCTTTGCTGGCGGGCGGTGGGGTGGATACCAGCCTTGACCCGGTGGCGCTGCATCACCATTTCACGTTACACAGCGTGGTGCCCGCGCCGCGCACCGTGTTGCAGGGCATCAAAAAATTGCCGCCCGCGCACACGATGAAGTTCACCGCCTCCGGCGAGGTGACGCTACACCGTTACTGGACGCTGGATGCGACGCGCCCCGATCAGGCGCTCTCCGAAGAAAACTGGTTGGCGGCAACGCGTGCGGTGTTGCGGCGCGCGGTGGAGCGCCACCGCTTGGCCTCCGATGTTCCGGTCGGTGTGCTGCTTTCCGGCGGGCTGGATTCGAGTTTGCTGGTCGGCTTACTGGCCGATCATGTGGACGATCTGAACACGTTTTCCATCGGCTTCGAAGCGGTGGCGGGCGAACTGGCGGACGAGTTCGAGTATTCCGATTTGGTCGCCAAGCACTTCAACACGAAGCATCACAAGTTTGCCGTGCCCAATTCCGAGGTGTTGAAACATCTGCCGCAAGCCATCGCCGAGATGAGCGAGCCGATGCCGAGCTACGACGTCACCGCGTTTTATTTGCTGAGCCAGAAGGTAGCGGAAGAGGTGAAAGTCGTGCTGGCGGGGCAGGGGGCGGACGAGGTGTTCGGCGGTTACTTCTGGTATCCGCGCATGGAGGCCGCCAGCGGTTCTCCGCTGGAACGTTTCGCGCAGCACTATTTCGACCGCGACCATGCCGAGTATCTGGAGATGGTGACGGAGAAATTCGCCGTGGCGGATGTGACCTCGGCGTGGGCATCCGAGCAATTGCAGCAGCCCGTTGCGGATGAGTTCCTCGACCAAGTGTTGCGCATGGACGTGACCGCGTTGATGGTGGACGATCCGGTCAAGCGCGTGGACAACATGACCATGGCGTGGGGGCTGGAGGCGCGCGTGCCGTTTCTCGATCACGAGCTGGTGGAACTGGCGGCGCGTATGCCGCCTTCGCTCAAACTCAAGGAGGGCGGAAAATTTCCGCTCAAGGCGGTGGCGCGCGGAGTGATTCCCGATGCGGTAATCGACCGGCCAAAGGGCTACTTTCCGGTGCCCGCGTTGAAGTATGTGCGCGGAGATTTTCTGGAGAAGATGCGCACTATCTTAAATTCCGATGCCTGCATCCGGCGCGGCCTGTATCGGCGCGAATATGTCGAAAAGCTGCTGGCCGCACCCGAGATACACCTCACACGCATTCAGGGCAGCAAGTTGTGGCATCTCGCGCTGCTGGAATGGTGGTTGCAGATCAATGTGGATTCTGCAAGTTCAGGAAATTGACTAACCGCCGGCACGTTGCCATACTGCGCCCATGTCCCGTCCGACCCGAAAATTCGTTGCTGTACTGATGCTGCTGTGGCTGCCGCTGTTTACGGGTAGCGCACTGGCGGCGGCCGTGTCTATGCAGATGCAGCAAAGCGGCTGCCACGAAGCGGCTATGGCGCAGACCATGACGCACGCCACGATGGCGCAACATCACCACCACGAAGAAGCGCCAACCACGGCGGATGAACACAGTCCGTCGTGCAGCACTTGCGGCGTCTGCCATCTGGCTTGCACGGGTTATCTTTCCGTGACCGGCGCGGCAATCGTTGCGGCAGCAACCAACTCGCGTGAAGTTACGCCTTATCTGGTCGCGTTTCACTCCGTCACTACGGCTCCCCTGCTTCCGCCTCCCCTCGCCCGCGCTTAACGCGGGACGAGTCCGTCTGCTGAATTCATAAACCGAACTCGTTTCGCCCCGGAGGGTAGTCATTACGGCTGCCCGTTTGCATTGCAAAGCAAAAGGTGCGAATCATGAAATTGCCTTTATCAGTTTTAACCATGCTGTGCGCGCTTTGGCTCGCGCCGGCCAATGCCGGAGAGCCATTGGGCAGCGATCTCGGCGGATTGCTGGACTATGCGCGCGAGCACAATCCCGAATTGGCGGCGGCGCGCTACGAGGCCGTCGCGGCACAACAACGTGCCGAGCCTGCGGGTGCCTTGCCCGACCCGGTGCTGCGCACCGAATTGCTGGATGTTACCAATCAAGGCATGACCGGCCCTAGCCTGCTACCCGGACAAGGGGGCGGCACGCGCTATTTATTGATGCAGAGCCTGCCCTGGTTCGGCAAACGCGATCTGCAACGCAATATTGCCGCCGCGCAAGCTGCGCAAAGCGGCGGGCAAATAGCGGCGAGTTGGGTCGAATTGGCGAGCCGCATCAAACAGGCTTACGCCATGCACTACAACGCCACGGCCAGTGCGCATCTGGCGCAGCAAACTTTGGTTTTGCTGGACAATCT
>JBBIJL010000132.1:0-6047 GCA_037446005.1 Gallionellaceae bacterium
GCCTGATCGGCAGGCAGGTGTTCGTACAACACGCGGTAAACCGCTTCGCAAATAGGCATCTCCACATCCAGACGCAGTGCGATTTGATGCACTTCGCGCGCGGTGTAAACGCCTTCCGCCACGTGCCCCAATTCTTGCAAAATATCCGGCAGGGCTTTCTGCTGCGCCAGCAGCATGCCCACTTGGCGGTTGCGCGACAAATCGCCGGTACAGGTCAAAATCAGGTCGCCTGCGCCGGACAATCCGCCCAGCGTCTCGGCTTTGCCGCCGAGGCGCAAACCCAGGCGCGTCATCTCGGCCAAACCGCGCGTCAACAAAGCCGCGCGGGCGTTGTAGCCCAAGTGCAGGCCGTCGCTGATCCCTGCGGCAATCGCCAACACGTTCTTGATCGCGCCGCCCACTTCCACGCCCGCCACATCGGCGCTGGAGTAAATGCGCAGGCGCGAATGGTGCAGCGCTTGCGCGGTGCGTTGCGCGAAAGCGATGTCGTTGGAAGCCAGCGTCAACGCGGTGGGCAAGCCGCGCGCCACCTCCTGAGCGAAACTCGGGCCGGACAACACAGCGCGCTGAAACACGGCGGGCAGCGTTTCAGCGATGATTTGGTGCGGCAGTTGCGAGGTCTGCGCCTCGAAGCCTTTGCATAGCCAGACAACGGGGGTAACCGCCGGAGCGGCGGCAATGCACTCCAAAATACCGCGCAGAGAAGCAACCGGAACAGCCACAACAAGCAACTCGGCACCGGTCAGCGCCGCGTCCATGTCCGCGGTAATTTGCAGCGCTTGCGGAAACGGAAAGTCCGGCAGGTAACGCTGGTTGCTGCGCGCGGACTGCATCGCTGCGACCTGCTGCGCATCGCGCGCCCACAGGCGAACTTGATGGCGCGGCGCCAGGCTGATCGCCAGCGCGGTCCCCCAGGCACCCGCCCCCAATACTGAAATTTTCATCAATCGCCCCACACTTCGGAAATTTTGATGTAGCCCGTTGCGCCGTCCTGATGACGGACTTTGATCCAGCCGTTGCCCGCCTCGCCCAACCATTCCAGCGCCAGTTGCTGCGGCGCCTGAAACACGATGGCGGAATTCACCTCGGGATTTTCACGCACTGCGGCGACCGACAGGCTCACGGTCACGAAACGCTTGCTGCTCAACGCGCGTTTTTCGATCCAATACAGCTTGCCGGAAGCGTCGCGCACCTTGACCCAGTTATCCAAACTCACAATCTGCTCCAAGGGCAGATAGCGCGTGGCAACGAAGAGCTTCTTCGCCTTCAGCGACGGGGCATCGTACAGAATGGACGGCGTTGCCACCGAAACATACTCGAATGCCCGCGCGTAACCGGCTGCGCCGAGCAGCCCGCAAAAAAACGCGCCCTTTGCAAGCAGCGCAATGGGGACGCGTCTCATCGTGAATTTTGCCCGGTGCCGCTTTAGTGCTTCACTTCTGCCGCTTGTTGTTTTTGCTGCTGGTACAGCGCTTCGAAGTTGATGGGGCTGAGTATCACGGGAGCGAATCCGGCGCGCACCACCACGTCGGACACCACTTCGCGCAAATACGGATACAGGATATTCGGGCAGATCACCGCCAGCACCGGCTCGATCTCGGCTTGCGGAACATTGCGCAGCTGGAAAATACCGGCTTGTTTGGCTTCGACCAGAAACAGCACCTTGTCTTTTTCCGTCAGCTTGGCCGTGACGGTGACGGTGACGGTGACTTCGTAAACGCCGTCTTCGATAGGCGCGGCATTAGAGTGCAATTGCAGGTCGATCTGCGGATTTTCGCGCTCCAGAAAAATAGCCGGTGCGTGGGGAATCTCCAGCGACAGATCTTTGACATAGAGTTTTTCGATATTGAATAACGCTTGCTGTTCCTGGGTTTGCTCCGCTGCAATTGTGCTTTCGCTCATGACTCGTCCTTAAAATAAAAATTAGTGATTCAACAACCGGGCCAGTTCGCCGCTGCGATCCAATGCCGCCAGATCGTCAAAGCCCCCGACATGGTATGCGTCGATGTATATCTGCGGCACGGTGCGCCTCCCCGTTTTTTCTATCATCGGCTCGCGCAATTCCGGCTGCAAGTCGATGCGAATTTTTTCGATCTCCGTCACGCCCTTGCTCTGCAACAGGCGCTCGGCATTGATGCAATAAGGGCAGGCGGCGGTGCAATACATCACAATCCTGGGCATGTTATTTCTCCAGCGGGAGATTGGCTTTCTGCCAGGCGACCACGCCGCCCGCCAGCGTATAGACTTGGGCAAAGCCCTGTTTCCCCAGCAGCGCCGTCGCCAGAGAGGAACGCTGTCCGCTGCGGCAAATCACCACAATAGGATGCTCGCGGAATTTTTCCAGTTCGCCGATACGCTCGTTCAGCTTGGCCATCGGGATCAGTCTGGAGTTCAGGATATGCCCGGCGTCGTATTCGCTCTTCTCGCGTACGTCCAGAATGACGGCTTCTTTGTGGTTGATGAGTTGCAGTGCGGCGACCGTATCCACCTCTTTGATGCCGCGTATCTTGTTGCCGAAAAACGACCACAGCAGCATCAAACCGCTGCTCACAAACACCAACACCATCATGTAATTATTTTCCAGAAACTGCACGCTGATACTCCTCGTATTTTTGGGTGGCGAATTCTAACAGAGCGGAAAAGTGCGCAGGGTCTTTCAGCGCCAACTGGCTCAGCTCGGCCTGCGCGACGGGGAACTCGGACGGATACGACCACAACGCACGCTGCAATTGCAGCTTGGCTTCCGGCATCCGGTCGGACAGCGCCAGCAGCAAAGCATGGCGATACACCACCGGGGCAATCGGCACAAAACGCATGGCACGTTCATTCAGGGTCATTTTTTCGGCCAGATGATCCGCGCTCACCTCGATCATGCCGGTCATATACAGTTCGGCGTAAGGCCGCAGCAAAGCATAGTCGTACACGCCGACCAGACTGTCGCGCAGACGCGGCGTGTAAGTCGCATCGCTGGCGGACAGCGGACGCAGCGCCAGCGTGGCTTCCAGCTTTTTGTAGCCCTGATACAGTTGTACCAGCGAGAGCGCGCCGAGCAACAGCATCGCGCTCACCGACAGCCGCCCCAGATTGCGCAACTCCAGACGGTAGGTTTTGCTTTCCATCAGCCCCAGCGCCACTGCGGCGACGCCGATGAAGTAGCCGTACCACAGCGGATATTCCAGCAGGCTGTGTATCCCCAACACCGCAAGTACGCAATATCCCCACCATTGGTAGAGCGTGCAATGCTCGCGCCATCCGTGCCACAACCACAGCCCGAGCGTGCCGAACAAAATCGACAAACCGGCCAAACCGGTTTCGGCGGCCAGTTGCATCACCACGTTGTGCGCGTTGTTGTACAAGCCGGTGATACTCAGATTGTGCAGCTCGCCCCCCAGCTGGAAATGCTGCCAGGCAAACTGACCAAACCCCGCACCCAGCAGGGGAAACTGGGCAAAAATCAGCAGCGACTCTTTCCACAGATACAGGCGAATGCTGCCACTGCCCGCAAACAGGCGATCCACCGTGGTCACCTTGCCGCTCGCGCCCGCCAGCCAGGGTAGCTGCACCACGAGGTGCATCAGGGCGAAGCCCAGCACCAGCAGCGACGCGTATTTCAGCAGCGGCAAATACGATTTGTCGCGGCGCTGCCACAGATACGACATTCCAGCCATGAACAGCAGGTACAGCCACGCGCTGCGCGAACCGCTCAACACCAGCACGAACAGCAGCGGCAACACCAGCAGCGCGGTCTGCCAGGCACGCAGCGACCAGCGAATATGCAGCAGCCCGAGCGAGGCCAGCCCCATGGCCATGTAATCGGCGAAATGATTCGGCTGCGCGATGTTGCCGTACACCGCCGACGAGGTTTTGACCGTCACCACGGAATCCAGAAACGTATGCCAGCGGTAATGCTGGATGATACCGGCCAGAGCGTTCAACTCCGCTCCCAACACAAGGAACGCCGCCAACACGGTGGCCAGCAAGGGCAGCCCCAGTTCGACACGCAAGCGATGCCCCAGCATGACGAGCAGCGCCATCCATAAAAAATACATGGTCAGCAGCAGCGTCTGGTCGAAGCTCAAGAGTTTGCCGAGCAGATACTGCACCAGCAACAGCAGCATCATGCCGATGGGCAGCATCACGATGCGCGGCAACTCGGGTTGCTGCCAGTACCCTTTGCTCACCAGCAAAGGCATCGCGCACAAGCCGAGCAGCACGCCCCCCCACTCCTGATAGAAAGTGGTGATGGGATAGGCATGGTGGTAATACAGGAAAGGCAAAACCCACATGAGCCCGACGAGTGTCAGGCTGATGTGGGCAAGGGTGATTGAACGGGGGAGAAGTTTAGTTAGCAACTGCCTTTGACGCCGAGTTTGGAAAGGATGCTATTCAGCGGGCAAATCTGCGTAAAGCCACTCTGCAACAGATTCAAGCCCACAAATGCGGTAAAGAACAAAAAATATTTGCTCACGAACAAGGGGCTGGCTTCCACCCCCAAAGACAGCGACAACAGGATAAAACTGCCTGCGACAATACGGACGATACGTTCTGCGTTCATGCTTAAAACTCCTTAATGGTTGGGGATTTTACATTAGAAAAACTGTTTAGCCACAGAGGACACAGAGATCACAGAGAAATCGGCGGTAACGATCAATTGGGTGACGACTCTCGAATGACCATTCAACGCCATTCTCTCTGTGAACTCTGTGACTCAAACTGCTGTTGCTGCTTATTGAAACTTCTTATACAAGGTTGCGTAATACAGCACCGGAATCACGATCAGGGTCAGCATGGTGGAGACCATGATGCCGAAGATCAGCGAAATCGCGAGGCCGTTGAAAATCGGGTCGTCGAGAATAAACAGCGCGCCCAGCATCGCGGCCAAGCCGGTCAGGATGATCGGCTTGGCACGCGCCGCCGCCGCGTCGATCACTGCGTGCTGCAAATCCACGCCATCGCGTATCTGCAAGTTGACGAAGTCCACCAGCAGAATGGAATTGCGCACGATGATGCCCGCCAGCGCGATCATGCCGATCATCGAGGTCGCGGTGAACTGCGAGCCGAGCAGCGCGTGCCCCGGCATCACGCCGATGATGGTGAGCGGGATCGGCGCCATGATAACCAGCGGCACGACGTAGCTCTTGAACTGCGCCACTACCAGCAGGTAGATCAGCACCAGCCCCACGCCGTAGGCGATGCCCATATCGCGGAAGGTCTCGAACGTCACCTGCCATTCGCCGTCCCACTTCAGCGCGTAGCCCGCATAGGGATCGGACGGTGTCTTGAAGAACCAGCTTTGCAGCGTGCCGCCTTCGCTCAGCTCCATGTTTGCCGTCTTGCCGTTGATGTCGAACATGCCGTACAGCGGGCTATCCAGCTTGCCCGCCATATCGCCGAACACGTACACCACGGGCAGCAAATCCTTGTGGTAAACGGGATAGTCGCGCGCCGTGTTGATGAGCTGCACCACTTCGGACAAAGGCACCAGCACGCCGTCGCGCGCGCGCACTTTGAGCTTGAGCACTTCGTCGATATGGCTGCGTTTTTCGGCGGGCAATCTCAGGCGTAGCGGCGGCGCGTATTTGGAATTGTCGTCGTGCAGCGAGGCCACGTCCTGCCCGGACAGGGCGATCTGCACCGCATCCACGATGTCGCGCTGCGCCACGCCCAGCAAGGCCGCTTTGCTTTGCAGCACGCGCAGTTGCAGCTTGGGCGCGGCTTCGCTCACGCTGTCGTCGATGCCGACAATATCTGCCGTCTGGCCGAATTGCTCGCGCACTTTGCCCGCCACTTTGCGCGCGCCCTCGTAGTCCGGCCCGTAGATTTCGGCCACGAGCGGAGACATCACCGGCGGACCGGGCGGCACTTCGACGATCTTCACTTTTGCGTTCCACTTCTTGGCAATCGCTTCAATCGGTTCGCGCACGCTGCTGGCGATTTCGTGGCTGCTGCGGTGACGGTGATGTTTGTCTTGCAGGTTCACTTGCAGGTCGCCCTGCTCCGACTCCGCACGCAGATAGTACTGGCGCACCAGCCCGTTAAAATTGATC
>JBBIJL010000133.1:0-6012 GCA_037446005.1 Gallionellaceae bacterium
GTTCCGAGCCGTAGAACACCGTCGCGCCCACCGCCACCGCGCCCATGTCGAATGCCTGATCCACGCTGGCGAATAGCGTCTGGTTGTAGATGTTGGGGTAGGTGAGGATTTCGTTGTGGTTGATTTTGACGATGAACGGAATTTTGTGCGCATAGCGCCGCGCCACCGATCCCAGCACGCCCAAGGTGGAGGCCACGCCGTTGCAGCCGCCTTCGATGGCGAGTTTGACGATATTCTCCGGGTCGAAATACATCGGGTTGGGGGCGAACGATGCGCCGCCGGAATGTTCGACTCCCTGGTCTACGGGCAGGATGGAAAGGTAGCCGGTGTTGGCCAAACGGCCATGCCCGTACAGGCTTTGCAGGCTGCGCAGCACGCCGGTTTTGCGGTCTTTGATCGCCACCACGCGATCAACGTAATCCGGGCCGGGCAGATGCAGCGATTCTTTGGGGATGCCGCTGCAATGGTATTGCAACAGGTGTTCCGCTTCTGTTCCTAACAATTGCACGATGTTCGTCATGATCTCGCTCCTTGTGGTTGAATTGGAGCGGCTATGCTACTCCACCTGAGAGCCAAGTAAATCCTTCTTGCTGTGTATAATTCCGCGCACTTGAAATCCCTTAATTGAGTCCCCATCATGCAGACCGTTCTCGGCACCCCACTCAGTCCCTCCGCCACCAAAGTGATGTTGCTCGGCAGCGGCGAACTCGGCAAAGAAGTCATCATTGCGTTGCAACGGCTCGGCGTGGAAACCATCGCGGTAGATCGTTACCCGAATGCGCCGGGGCATCAGGTGGCGCACCGCGCGCATGTCATTAACATGGCGGATGGTGCAGCCTTGCGTGCGTTGATCGAGCAGGAAAAACCCGATCTGATCGTGCCGGAGATCGAAGCGATTGCCACCGACATGCTGGTGCAGATTGAGAAAGAAGGCATGGCGCGCGTTATTCCGACGGCGCGTGCGGCACAACTCACCATGAATCGTGAAGGTATCCGTCGTCTTGCCGCTGAGAAACTCAGTCTGCCAACCTCGCCATATAAATTCGCCGACAGCTTGGAAGAGCTGCGTGCCGCCATCGCAGTGATCGGCTACCCGTGCATCATCAAGCCGGTGATGTCGTCTTCCGGTAAAGGTCAATCGAAAGTGGATAGCGCGGACGAAGTGCAGGCCGCGTGGGATTACGCCGCCAGCGGCTCGCGCGTGAATCAGGGCAGGGTGATCGTCGAGGGCTTCATCGCGTTCGATTACGAGATCACGCAACTCACGGTGCGCGCCGTCGGCGCGAACGGCGAAATTGAAACGCATTTCTGCGAACCCATCGGCCATGTGCAAGTGCATGGCGATTACGTCGAAAGCTGGCAGCCGATGGCGATGTCGTCGCTGGCACTGCAACGCTCGCGCGATATCGCCAGGAAGGTGACCGACGACCTCGGCGGCTTGGGTATTTTCGGCGTGGAGCTGTTCGTGAAGGGCGACCAAGTCTGGTTTTCGGAAGTCAGCCCGCGTCCGCACGACACCGGTATGGTGACGATGTGCAGCCAACGCTTCAACGAATTTGAGCTGCATGCCCGCGCCATTCTCGGTCTGCCGGTGGATACGGCGTTGCGAGCGGCGGGGGCGAGTGCCGTGATTTACGGGCAACTGGAAGAGAAGGGCATCGCGTTTAAAGGGGTGGAAGAAGCACTGCGCGTGCCGGAATCCGATGTGCGTCTATTCGGCAAGCCGGAATCTTTCGCCAAGCGCCGTATGGGCGTGGCGCTAGCGACGGGCAGCGATACCGACGAGGCGAGGGCGCGCGCCAAGTTGGCGGCAAGCAAAGTGGTTCCGGTTAAAGGCTGATGTTCACAGGTATTCACCACGCTACCTTCATCACTGGCGACCTCGTCAAGGCGCGTACCTTTTATGAAAGCGTGCTGGGTTTGCATCCCAGCCCCAGTCGTCCGCAGATGGGTTTTGACGGTGTGTGGTACGACATCGCGCCGAACCAGCAGATACATTTGATGTTGTTGCCCAATCCCGAAGCAGGCTTGCAGCGCCCCCCGCACGGCGGGCGCGATCGTCATGTTGCGTTGGGAGTTTCTGACTTGTCGCACTTGATCGTGCGGTTGGATGAGGCGGGAATCGCCTATACGCAGAGTCAGTCGGGTCGCCGTGCGCTGTTCTGCCGCGACCCGGACGATAATGCGCTGGAATTTATTGAAGCTTAAGAGCCCTTGCTCAAGCGGGCATCATGCGTTGCCTGGCAGGCTGCGGTGGCTGCTTCCAGAGTCTTGCCGGCTTCGTCGATGGCCGCTTGGGGCACTGTGAATTGTCCCGGCTTGCGGCGCACGGGTTGTTGATGCTGGGTCAGGAAATCTTCCTTGGCTTTTTCTGCTGCCGCTTTGCAGGCGGTCAGGTCGGCAGAAATCTGCACTTCGAATTTGGCCTTTGCCTCAGCGCGCGCTTGGGCTTGTGCGCGAACTTGCTCCATCTCTTTGCGCGATTGCTCGGCGGCCTTCTGTTCCTGCTTGTTCAAATAATCCAGATAGAACCAACCACCGCCTGCCAGCACGATGAGTACAACTGCAATAATTTTCTTAATCATGAGAACCCCTTTCAATAGTCTTTTCTAAAGCCGCCTGAAGCGATCTGTTTAGCCCCGCGTATTCGATTGTATATCGAACTTGTCCAGTTCGACGCGCGGTGCCGGTTGCCATCCGGCTTTGCGGTGTTCGGCAATGACGTTGGTGAAAATGCCGCCGCGCACGTAGAACTTGGCGGTGAGACGCATAAAACGCGGTTGGGTGGCGGCAACGAGGTCGTTCAGAATACGGTTGGTCACGTCTTCGTGGAAATGCCCCTCATCGCGGAACGACCACATATACAGCTTGAGGCTCTTCAGTTCCACGCATTGCGCGTCGGCGATGTAATCCAGAATCAGCGTGGCGAAGTCGGGCTGGCCGGTTTTGGGGCACAGACAGGTGAATTCGGGTATCTCCATGTGGATATGGTAGTCGCGCGCAGGCTGCGGATTGGGGAATGTCTCTAAAGTTTTAGCGGGTTGCGTGGTCATTTTGTTGAGGGCTCGGCTTGGGTTAGAATACTGCGCATTATATCGTTAGCCTGAGTTAGCCTGAATCAAATTGCGTCTATCCCATATCAAGCTTGCCGGATTTAAATCCTTTGTCGATCCCACGCACATCGCGCTGCCCGGACAGCTCGTGGGCGTCGTCGGGCCGAACGGTTGCGGCAAATCCAATGTGATCGACGCCTTGCGCTGGGTGCTGGGCGAGTCGCGCGCCTCGGCTTTGCGCGGCGAATCCATGCAGGACGTGATTTTCAACGGTTCCGGCAACCGCAAGCCGGTGGCGCGCGCCAGCGTCGAACTGGTATTCGACAACTCGCTGGGCAAGGCTGCCGGACAATGGTCAACCTACGCGGAAATCTCCATCAAGCGCGTATTGCAGCGCGACGGCGAATCCAGCTATCACATCAACAACCAGCACGTCCGCCGCAAAGACATCACCGATATTTTCCTCGGCACCGGTTTGGGCGCGCGCGCCTACGCCATCATCGAGCAGGGCATGATCTCGCGCATCATCGAGGCCAAGCCGGAAGAATTGCGCGTGTTTCTGGAAGAAGCGGCGGGTGTTTCCAAATACCGCGACCGTCGCCGCGAAACCGAGCTGCGCCTGGGCGATACGCGCGACAACCTGTTGCGCGTCAGCGACATCCTGCAAGAGCTCGACAAACAACTGGTGCATCTGGGCGATCAAGCCGAAGTCGCGAAGCAATATCGCGAGCTGGAAGCCAAGCGTGAAATGACGCAGCGTCTGCTGTGGCTGGTGAACAAGCAAGAGGCGGAATCGCGCCGGGTGCGCCTGGCGCAGCAAGTGGAAAAAACCAGGAACGAACTGGAAGCCGAAATCGCCAAGCTGCGCGAAGTGGAAAGCACGCTGGAAAGCACGCGCAGCGAGCATTTTGCGCTGGCGGATGCGCTGCATGCCAAGCAGGGCGACCTGTACACCACCAATGCCGAAGTGTCGCGACTGGAGCAGCAAATCTCTTTCTTGAACGAGCAACGCAACCGCATGGCGCAGCAGATCGTCAACGGCGAGCGCCAGATCGAGCAGCAGCGCCAACAGTTGCAGGGCTTGCAGTCGCTATTGGCACACTGGCAGCAGCAACAGCAGGAAGCCGCCGTGCGCGTCGAGATCAGCGAGAACCACGCCGAGAACGAAGCGCAGCAACTCCCCCGCGTGGAAGATGCCGCCCGCACCGCGCAGGAACGCCACAACACCGTGCAGCGCGAACAACTGCTGGCGCAACAGCAATTGCAATTGGCCGAAACGCAGCGCGGACATATTCAAAGCAACTTGCAGCAATTGAGCGCACGCAAATCGCGCTTGCAACTCGAACAGGACAACTTGCCGCAGCCCAACAACGAGGCGCTGGAACAGGTGCAGCAGGAAATGGCCGAGATGCAGGTGGCGCACGAGGCGCAGCAGGAAATGCTGGCGCAACTGCAAGAACAATTGCCCGTGGCGGATGGCGAACGGCGCAGCAAGCGCGTCGCGGCACAGGAGCTGGAGCGGCAGTTGAGCCAGGTGGAAGCGCGGCTGAGTGCGCTCAAACAATTGCAGTCGCAACTCGACAACGATAAAAATCTGAAAAGCTGGTTGGCCAAACACCAATTGGATAACGCCCCCCGCCTGTGGCAAGCGGTACGCATCGAGCAGGGCTGGGATGAGGCACTGGAAGCGGTGCTGCGCGAGCGTTTGAACGCGCTGGCCTTGTCGCGCTTGGAAGATACGACGAACTGGAGCGAGGTGCCTCCGGCCAAATTGGCGGTATTCGCCGCCAACGGAGCACGTGCAACCGTGGCTCAAGCGCACGCGGGGCTGACGCCGCTGGCGAACTATGTGCGCTGCGAAGATCAACAAGCCGCGCCGGTGGTGGAAGATTGGCTGTCCGGCGTGTATGCGGTGGCCGACTTGGCGCAAGCCTTGGCGCAACGCGCGAATCTGCCCGCCGGTGCATGGCTGGTCACCGCGCAAGGCCATCTGGTCGGCGCGCACAGTGTGTTGTTCCACGCGCCGGACAGCCAGTTGCACGGCGTGCTGGCGCGCCAGCGCGAGATCGAAAATCTACAACTCGAAGCGCAGCTGCAAACCGCGTCGCTGGAGCAGGGCAAGCAACTCGTGATACGGGCGGAAGAAGCCTATCAAGCCATTGAAAGCCGCATCGGCCCGGCGCGCTCAGCCGGCAGCGAATTGCAGCAGCGCCAGCACGCGCTGCAAATGCAGATACTCAAATTGACGCAAGCCAATGAGCGCAGCCACGAACGCCGCATGCAGATCGCGCAGGAAATGCAGGAGTTGGCGGAACATGCCAACGAGGAGCAGCGGCAACTGGAAGAGATCGCCGAACGCACGCTGATATTGCGCGAAGACATGGCAACGCATCAGGAAGAGGCCGAACAGGCGCGCCAATTTTCGTATGAGCAGGACGCGAAACTGCGCCAGCAGCGCGAGCGTTCGCAAAAAGCCCAGCATGAATTGCAGGAGGCGCGCTTCTTTGCCAAGACCTGCGTCGATAAAATCGGCGACCTCGACCACAATATCAAACACAACGTCACCACATTGACGCAATTGGAACTCGCGTTGGCGCACACCCGCCATGAGCTGGCGAACATGGGCGACGACGTCAACCAGCAGCAATTGCAGGCCGCGTTGCAGCAGCGTCAACTGCATGAGCAAGCTCTGGCCGATGCGCGCAACGTGCTGGAACACGCCACGCTGAACCTGAACAAGCTGGAACAGGAGCGCATGCTGTGCGAGCAGAAGCTCAATCCGCTGCGCGACAAAGTCAACGAAATTACGCTGAAGGAGCAGGAAGCGCGTCTGCAATTCGAGCAATGGGCTGAGCAGTTGCAGGGTGTGGATGATGCGCCCTTGCTAGCCCAGCTGGAATCCAACCCGGCAAAGCCGCATGCGCTGCAAGCCGAATTGACGCGCTTGGGCGATGCCATC
>JBBIJL010000134.1:0-5949 GCA_037446005.1 Gallionellaceae bacterium
GGAACAGTTTCAGGGCGACCTGGGTGATGGCGCGGTTGTGATCCAGGCGCATCATGGCGCTGAAGTTGCGCGGGTCGAGGTCGGGCGCGTTCTTCATGGCGATGAGCGCGTTGGTGTTGGCCGGGTTGCCCACCACCAGCACCTTCACGTGGCGTGCGGCGACCTCGTTGAGGATGCGGCCCTGTTCGGAGAAGATTGCGCCGTTGGCTTCGAGCAGGTCTTTGCGTTCCATGCCCTTGCTGCGCGGGCGCGCGCCAACCATGAGTACCACTTCGGCATCGCGGAAGGCGACACGCGGGGCGTCGCTGATGATGACTTGCTGCAAGTTGGGGAAGGCGCAGTCTTCGAGCTCCATCGCCACGCCGCGCAAGGCTTGCTGTGCGGGCGTGATGTCGAGGAGTTGCAGGATGATGGGTTGTTCTTTACCCAGCATGTCGCCGTTGGCGATGCGGAACAACAGGCTGTAACCGATCTGTCCGGCAGCTCCGGTGATGGCGACACGGATAGGTGCTTTCATGCTGTTCTCCTGTGAGTTGTTGTGCGGACATTCTGCCAGCGTTCTTTCCTCCGGCAAAGGGAAACTGGAGGTATGCCTAACAGGCTGTTGAAAAACGTAGCGAGGATGGACATATGCAAGGCGCACGGAGCGGAACGAACGAGACCTATCAAGTAGATAGGCGAGGTTGCGAGCACCGCGCAACGCAGCAGACGGCCACCGCCGTAGTTTTTCAACAGCATGCTAGCCCTTTTGCATGAACTGCTCCAGGTGATCCAGAAACACGCGGGTCTTCACCGGCAGGTAGCGCCGCGTCGGCATCACCGCCCATGCGGTGACGGAGGGAAAACACCACTCCGGCAATACGCGCACCAGCCTTTTCTTGAGCACGTCTTCCTCCGCGAAAGGGATAGGCAACATGCCGATGCCAGCGCCATCCAGTACCAACTGTTGGATGACGCTGATCGAATTCAATGCCATGCGCCCGGGCGGGACGCCTTCCCACACCTCTTTGCCGCGCGACAGCTTCCACGGCAGCGGCTGGCCTGTACTGGAGAGCATGCGCAGTGCCGCATGCTGTTGCAGATCGTCAGGATGGCGTGGGGCGGTATGTAACGCCAGATAGATCGGGCTGGCATACAGAGCGAGATGTTGTTCGTCCAACTTGCGTGCGACCAAAGTGGAGTCGTTCGCTAGTACGCCCATGCGGATGGCGAGATCGAAGCGTTCGCCGATGAGGTCGACGATGCGCGAGCTCAGGTCGAGTTCCAGTTCTATCTCGGGATAAGCCTCGATGAAAGTGGACAGTGCGCGCGACAAGCTGCGTCTGGCGTAGTCTTCCGGCATGGATACGCGCAAGCGTCCGTGCGGTTGCACATCCTGACTGTGCACGAAATCTTGGGTGATCGCGACTTCTTCCGCGACGCGGCGGCAGTGGTCGAGAAACTCCTGACCGAATTCGGTGAGCGTCAGGCGGCGCGTGGTGCGCAGTAGCAGGCGTTGTCCTAGCGCTGATTCAAGGTTCGCCAAACGGCGAGATACCGTGGCTTTGGGCATGGCCAGATGCTCGGCGGCGCGCACCAAGCTCTCTTGTTCGACGATGGCGGCGAACAGGATGTAATCGTCAGCGGAAATATTCTTTTGTTTCATTTATGGAATAGTCTATCCCGAATTCATGGCTTTATCTATTTTATTGAGACGCCTAAGATGCAGCCACTTTCCGCTAAGGAGCAAGCCATGAATGCCGTCACTCAAGCAACTCTGCACCAATCGCGCAGCATCGACCGTCTCATCGAAGGCATGGCCACCTCGGACGGCGCCGGCGTGCGCCTGACGCGCGTGCTCACCGGCAAGCTGCAACGCCGCCTCGATCCTTTCCTGATGCTGGATGCGTTCGGTAGCGACAATCCCGATGACTACATCGCGGGATTCCCCGATCATCCGCATCGCGGTTTTGAAACGGTGACTTATATGCTCGCCGGACGTATGCGCCACCGCGACAGCGCCGGCCATGAAGGCTTGCTGGGCGACGGCGGGGTGCAATGGATGATCGCCGGGCGCGGCGTGATTCACTCGGAAATTCCCGAGCAAGAAGACGGCGTGATGGAAGGTTTTCAGCTTTGGCTCAACCTGCCCGCGCAGAACAAGATGGCCGAACCTTGGTATCAGGATTTTGCCAGCGCGGCGATTCCCGAATACGTCACCGCAGACGGCGTCACCGTGCGCGTGATTGCGGGCAGCAGCAACGGGGTGGCCGGCGTAGTCAGTCGCGAGATCACCGAGCCGCTGTATCTCGACATTCACGTGCCGGCGGGCGTGTCGTTCTCCACCGGGGTGCCGGTGACGCATAACGCGTTTATCTACGTTTATCGCGGCGCGGTGGAGGTGGGCGGCGTGCGGGTGGATTCGAAGCGCATGGGGGTGTTGAGCAATACGCCGGGAGCCGATGGCGTGACGCTCGCCGCGCAAGAAGATGCACGCCTGATCCTGATTGCAGGCAAACCGCTCAACGAGCCTATCGTGCAGTACGGGCCGTTTGTGATGAACACGCAGGAACAGATACATCAGGCGTTGGATGATTTTCGTTCCGGGCGCTTCGCTTGAACGTAGAGGAAACGAATGAGCGCTACCATCACACGCTATACCAACACCGCCATCGCGCTGCACTGGCTGGTGGCGCTGTTGATTTTTGCCGCGTTTCCGCTGGGTATGTACATGCACGATCTGCCGCTGTCGCCGACCAAGCTTCAGCTTTACAGCTACCACAAGTGGCTGGGCATGACAGTGTTGCTGCTGGCAGTGCTGCGCGTGGTTTGGCGCGTCACGCATACGCCGCCCGCGCTGCCCGATCACCTGCCGCGCTGGCAGAAAATCGCCAGCGCAGCCACGCACCAATTCTTGTATGTGCTGATCGTTCTGGTGCCGTTGTCCGGCTGGTTGATGAGCTCGGCCAAAGGTTTCAAGACGGTGTGGTTCGGCGTGTTGCCGCTGCCCGATCTGCTGGGCAAAGACAAGGCGCTGGGCGATGCGCTTGCGGGCGTACATGCGAGTCTGAATTACCTGTTGCTTGCGCTGGTGCTGCTGCATATCGCTGCCGCGCTCAAGCATCGTTTTATAGATCGGGATGAAGTGATGGGTCGTATATTGCCGGGAGGATTACGCAAATGAGAATTTTTAAACACATCGCAATGCTGGGATTGGTGCTGGCTTGCGGTCAGGCAGCAGCGCTTGAATTCAAGCAGGTGCTGGTGAACGAAAGTGCGGTGACCTTCGGCTATAAGCAAATGGGCGTGCCGCTGGACGGCAAGTTCGGCAAGTTCGCCGCGCAGCTTGCATTCGATCCCGCCAAGCTCGCCAACGCGCAAGCGCGTATCGACATCGACGTCGCCAGCATCGACACCGGTTCGGCGGAGGCCAACGATGAGGTCGTGGGTAAACTGTGGTTTAACGCCAAGGCTTATCCCACTGCCGGTTTTGTTGCCACCGGGCTGAAGGCTTTGGGCGGCGAGCGTTACGAGGCGACAGGCAAGCTCAGCATCAAAGGACGCACGCAGGAAGTGAAAGCGCCCGTCACGTTTAAAGCGGCGGGCAATCGCGGCACATTCGACGGCAGTTTCACCATCAAACGGCTCGACTATGCCATCGGCGAAGGCGAGTGGACGGATGTCGGCACGGTCGCCAACGAAATTCAAATCAAGTTTCATCTTGTAGTCAGCGCAGCACCCGGCAAGAAGTAGATTCACTTTCAACCACCAAGGAGAACACCATGAAAAAACTGATCGCACTCACCATTGCAGCCGCACTGTCTTCCGCCGTGTATGCCGCCCCCGAGACTTTTGTGATTGATCCAACGCATTCCATGCCGCGTTTCGAGTACAGCCACTTGGGGTATTCCCAGCAGCTCAGCCGCTTCGATACCACCTCCGGTACGATCATCGTTGACCGCGCCGCCAGAAGCGGATCGGTCGATGTGACGATCGATGCGAAGTCGGTTAACACCGGCTCCACTTTGTTCAACGGACACATTCAGGGCGAGGATTTTTTCGACACGGCGAAATATCCCACTATCACCTACAAATCGAACAAGCTGAAATTCGAGGCTGACAGACTGGTAGCCGTGGAAGGCAATCTGACAATCAAGGGCATTACCAAGCCCGTGACGCTCACCGTGGTGTCCATGCTGTGTATGCCGCATCCGATGCTCAAGAAAGACGCGTGCGGCGCCACTGCCACGGCCAAGGTCAAACGCACCGATTTCAACATGGGCAAATATGCGCCCTTTGTGAGCGACGAAGTAACGCTGACCATTCCGGTTGAGTCTGTGAAGCAGTAATAACCCTTTGTTGGGTGAAAAAATTCCTTCTCCCTGCGAGGGGGAAGGAACTTTTACGCTCAGTTTTTCCTGAATAAATTTTAAGGAGCACAGAATGCCCCAAACCCTGTTTACACCCGCCACTCTCGGCAAGCTGCAATTCAAAAACCGCGTCGTCATGGCGCCGATGACGCGTTGCCGCGCTGTCGGCAATGTGCCGAACGAGTTGATGGAAAAATATTATGCGCAACGCGCCAGTGCGGGATTCATCATCAGCGAAGGCGTCGCTCCCTCCGCGAACGGTATGGGCTATGCCCGCCAACCCGGACTATTTACCGATGCGCAAATACAAGGGTGGAAGCGCGTGAACGACGGCGTACACGCTGCTGGCGGAAAAATATTCGTGCAACTGATGCACGACGGGCGCGTCAGCCATCCGGCCAACATGCTGTCCGGCACCAAAGTCGTCGCGCCTTCCGCCGTTGCCGCGCCGGGTGATATGTGGACGGACAGCAGCGGTATGCAACCGTACCCGGTGCCCGAGGCCATGACGGAAGATGACATCAAGCAAGCCATCGCCGAATTCGCCGCCGGTGCAAAGAACGCTATCGCTGCCGGATTCGACGGTGTCGAACTGCACGGTGCGAACGGCTATTTGATCGACCAGTTTCTGAATACCGCAACTAACCAGCGCACCGACCAATGGGGCGGCAGCGTCGAGAATCGCATCCGCTTCGCGGTAGAAGTGGCGAAAGCCTGTGCCGCCGCAATCGGCGCAGACCGCATCGGCATGCGCATCTCGCCTTACGGTGCGTTCAATGGCACGGCGCCCGACGCCAAGATGGATGCGCTATACCTGCGCCTGATCGAAGAGTTGAACGACATCGGTCTGGTGTACATCCATGTGGTGGATCACAGCTCCATGGGCGCGCCCGAAGTGAGCCCGGAGTTGAAGACCAAGATACGCGCCAACTTCAAAGGCAAATACATCCTCTCCGGCGGCTACGATGCGGCGCGCGCCAATGCCGACCTTGACGCGCAACGCGGCGACTTCGTGGCCTTCGGTCGTCCGTTCATCTCCAACCCCGACTTGGTGCAAAAACTGCAAAGCGGAGCAGCGTTGACGCCTCCCGATTTCAATACGTTCTACACGCCGGGCGAAAAAGGCTATACCGATTATTGAGTTTCGTAGGGTGGGTAGAAAACTGCCCACCCTTTTTAATTCGATACTAGTAGGGAGTAACCATGCAAATCGAAATCTGGTCGGACGTAATCTGCCCTTGGTGCTACATCGGCAAGCGCCGCTTCGAAACCGCGCTTGCCGATTTCGCGCACAAGGAAAGCGTCAACGTGATCTGGCGCAGCTTTGAGCTTGATCCCAAGTCTCCGCCGCAATATCCCAACTCGCTGGAACAAATGCTCGCGCAAAAATACGGCGTCAGCCCGCAAGAAGCCGCCGCCATGAATGCGCGCGTAACAGCGCTCGCCCAAGACATCGGGCTGGACTATCGTCTGAGCCAAGCGCGTCCCGGCAACACCTTCGATGCCCACCGTTTGCTGCACTATGCCGCTTCGCGGCAACTGGGCGACCGCGCCACCGAACGTATCATGCACGCCTATTTTTCCGAGTCGCTGCCAGTGG
>JBBIJL010000135.1:0-5938 GCA_037446005.1 Gallionellaceae bacterium
CTACGGCGTCGCTCAGTTGCGCGCCCTTTTCTTGCCAATGGGAAACACGGCCCAGATCCAGACGCAGACCTTCTTGACCTTCGGAAGCCAGCGGGTTGTAGAAACCCACGCGCTCGATGAAACGACCGTCGCGACGATTGCGCGAATCAGCCACTACCACATTGAAGAACGGACGGTTTTTGGAGCCGCCGCGAGACATACGAATGATAACCATAGTCAAAAAACCCAATAAATGTTTATCTGGCAAATGCCAAAGGGCGCGAATTCTACGACACTTTATCCGGGGAAGGCAAGCAGAAGAACTGCGCGACTGTTACGCAAACAAAAACCCGCAATGCGTATTCATGCGGGTTTCGTTTGATGCGTCAGGATTACCCTGACTAATTGATGGTGGTGATAGGTGGATTTGAACCACCGACCTCAGCGTTATGAGTGCTGCGCTCTAACCACCTGAGCTATATCACCAAAACTTGCCGAACCGAATAAAACAAGCGGCTCTCGCTTTAAAGAGGGCGCGATTTTCCAGATTTCGCCCCCTCCTGTCAATTGCCATGAATCAATTACAAGGAACCAGCTTGAGTTCACTATCCGGGAAGTCGCGGCGTAACGCGGCAACTTGGGAAGACAGACCGTTCTCCAAATGGCTCAGTGCAAAAACTGTGAATTTCAGTTTGCTGGCGCGTTCACCCACCGAGGCTGTCCGCACTCCTTGCGCCTGCAGTTTGACCAAATATTTCTTTGCCGCCTCTTCGGTCTTAAACACTCCCAAGGAAATTGCGTTTTGCCATGCGCCGGCTTCCTGTACGACGAAATAATCTCCCACGCCACGCGCCTTGAGTTGGGCAATTTTTTGCTCTACCTCTGCACGGCTTTTCATGGGCGCGATATACACCCAATACCCGCTGGTATATTCAACCACGCGCGACTTCAATCTATCGCCCAGCTTTATTGCCGCCAACGCTTTTTCGACGCGCAACAAATCGGTTCCAGAAAACTCGCCCCACTCCATGCAGCTTAATTTGACCGGAGGAACTGGCGCCGCCTCGACATGCGATGCGGCAATCGCCGGAATAGCCGATGCTGCGACCGGCACGGCGGAGACCGGCGCAGAGACTGCGTTCACGCCCGCCAACTTCACCTTGTCGGCATTAAGCGCCGCCTGCACCGGAGGATTGCCGGCGTCCACGGTCAGCGCCCCGCCCCAGTGCATTACCGCGAAGAACAATACGTTTACCAAAACCAGCAAACCGAATATCCACTTCATCATGCGCTCGTTTCCCCAATGATTTGCAATCCTTCCAGCACCAGATTATCTACACGTTGCACCGGCATGCCAAGATCGCCTTGAATTTGGCCAGCGGCACCGCCGCTCAATACGCAGACGGCCGTTTCAGCCGCATCCAGCAACGCATACTGCTGCTCAATCGCCCCCAGCGTCGCGCGTATCACACCGCTGTGGATTGCATCCGCCGTGTTGCGCGGAAAATCTTGCAAATGCCCTTCCGCCTCGCGCAACTGCGCCGCGTTGCGCACCAGACTTTGCTGCATCAGCGTAATGCCCGGCAAGATCAGGCCGCCAAGGAACTCGCCTTTATCCGACAGTGCATCCACGGTGGTGGCGGTGCCGCAATTCACCACCAGACACGCCCGCCCCATCCTCCGCCAGGCGGCGATCAGCGCAACCCAGCGGTCGCAGCCCAATCGGGTCGGCTCTTCATAGCCATTCACCACGCCACATTGCTCCGCGCACGCAACCACGAATTCCACAGGCGCGCCCCACTGGGCGCAGAGAGTGCGCAAACGCTGCTCCAGCGCCTCGCCCGCCACATTGGACACGATGACCCGCGCGGGTGCGGGCAGTGCCGCAAGATTTTGTTGCAGCTCCGGCCACTCCGTATTGTCTGTCACACCGTGATGCGTACACACGCCGTTCTCGGTGCGCACCCACTTGCAGCGGCTGTTTCCCACGTCGAGCAGTAGCACTATGCCCCCCGCAAACTGATTTCACCGGCATTGAACACTTGCATGCCCTGTTGCGTTTCCACGCGCAATGCGCCCTCATCTGTCACGCCGCGCACAACGCCCGCAATTTGATTGCCGTCCGGCAATAGCATCTTGACCTGACGCCCCTGATACCGATGATAACTTTCCCACTCGGCGCGCAACGGCGCAAAGCCCTGCCGCGCGAATACACTCAACATATCGGCCAATTCCTGCAACAGCAGCGCCAGCAAACGGTTACGCTCCGGCAACCCGGCCAGTACATGGGCCAGATCACTCACCGGCTGGTCGATCCGTTGCGCGACGGCTGGCGGCAGGCGCAAGTTGATTCCAATGCCGATCACCACCAGGCTGGGGCCAAGCATATCGCCCTGCGCCTCGATCAATATTCCCGCTATTTTGCCTTGTGCATTTAACACATCGTTCGGCCACTTCAACCCGACACCCGCCACATCCAGCTTGCGCAGCGCGCGCATCAGCGCCACCCCGACAGCCAGACTCAAACCGGACAAGGCCGAAAGACCGGATTCAAAACGCCACAGCAGCGAAAAAGTGAGCGCATTACCCAAGCCGGAATGCCATGTCCGCCCCAAACGTCCGCGCCCGGCACTCTGCCATTCCAGCGCCAGCACACTGCCGCTTGGCACGCCTTTCGCCGCACGTTGCAGCAACAGCGTGTTGCTCGACGCGGCACTGTCGATGACTTCAATATGAAAAATTTCCGGCGTCTTCAGTTCGGCGCGCACCCTTTGCGCATCCAGCCATTGCAGCGGCTCGGCCAGCCGATAGCCGCGACCGCGCACACTGAACAAGCTCAGGCCGTATTCTTCGACGCCCTGCAACGCGTTGTTGACACTGGCGCGCGACACTCCGAGCTGTTGCGCCAGCACCTCGCCGGAATGGAATTCGCCATCCGCCAGCAAACGCAGTACCGGGAACGTTAGCAATCTGGGGGGAGCGATGCCGGATAGACTCATTGCGACAGATTGTCTTTGGATTGATGCGCGCGCTGATCCAGAAACGCGATGATCTCTTCCTTGCGCTTCATGGCGTCCTGATAACCCAGCTCGATCAAGGCACGGCAATAAGTTTTTTCGAACAACAGATAACTGACCAGATTGGCCCCGCGCCGGCGCATCACGCCGACCGCGCGCAACAGCAGACGTATCGTCCAGGGCAAGCCGTGCAAATGATGCTCGGCTATCTTCTCCAGCGGCTGGCTGGGCGAAATCACCAGCACATCCACATGACGCAAATTGATACTGGAACGGATCGCTTCGGGAATCAGGCTGACCGTGTGGTTGATGCGGTGCAAACGCTCCAGATCCACTTCCATACTATCCAGAAAGATACTGTCGAGGGCGTGGCCGGCAATCTGCGCGAGCGAGGGATATTCATCAATCCGGCTGCGCCTCGATTCGTCATCCTCGTCGCCGCCCGAGCCCATCCCCACGACGAGCACGCGGTCGGCGCCCAGATGCAATGCCGAGCTGATCGGCGAGAGTTGGCGCATTGAACCGTCGCCGAAATGTTCGCGATGGATATGCACCGCCGGAAAAACAAACGGGATCGCGGCGGAGGCCAGCAGATGCTGCATTTCGATTCGCGTCGGCACCCCCACGCGGCGCGCGCGCTTCCACGGCTCGATCCCTTCCACGCCCTGATAAAACGTGACCGAATGACCCGAGCCGTAGCCCGATGCGGTGATGCTCAAGGCATGCAGCACACCGCTGTCGATACTCTCCTGTATCTTTTCACAGGGCAGCGTTTGCTCCAGCAACTCCACCAGCGGCGCATTATCCAGCAGGGAAACATGATTGAGTTTGTCGATGCCGAAGCTGCTCAGAATCAAACCGGCCAGCCAGCGCGAGGTATTGCGCAACACAGATCGGAAGAGCAAACGGTACACCTCGGCCACATGGAAATTTTTCCAGACATTGAGCAGATACTTCACGCCCTTGCGGAAATGCCGCGCATTGATTGCCAGCGTCGCCGCATTCAGCGCGCCCGCCGACGTACCGCAGATAATCGCGAAAGGACTGTGCGCACCGTGCGGCGTGAATTCCGCAATCGCTTTGAGCACCCCCACCTGATAGGCGGCACGCGAACCGCCGCCGGTCAGAATCAATCCGATCTTTTGCGCGGGCATAGCGACTAGAAAGCAACCGTCACGATATTAGATGCCGGGGGCAACGAGCGCATGCACCGCATCGAGCGCATCCTTGAGGCTTTCCTCGGGAAGCTCGTTCACAAAACGCGACAGCAAATCCGCCGCCTCGGCCGCCTCTTTGGGCAAATCGCGCGCATTGGTATTCGCCACCAGCACTGCGGCGGCACCCACCACGTTCAACAGACTGGCGCGCTCCACCATCAGCATCTCCAGTTCCCCGCGCAACAAATCGACTTCTTGCTTGTTCATTTACCCTCTCCTCAGTGTGTCTCAACGCCGACAACCGCCAGCGCACTCATGTTAACAATACGACGCACTGTCGCCGTCGAAGTCAGGATATGCACCGACTTGTCCGCCCCCAGCAAAATCGAACCGATGGTAATACCCTCGCCCGCCGTGATCTTGAGCAGGTTATACGCGATATTCGCCGCATCCAGATTTGGCATGATGAGCAAGTTCGCCTCGCCCTTCAAGCGCGAGTTCGGGAAGGTCTGCGCGCGCAGACTCTCCGACAGCGCCGCGTCGCCGTGCATCTCGCCTTCCACTTCCAACTCCGGCGCAAACTGTTCCAGCAACTCGCGCGCGCGGCTCATCTTGCGCGCCGAAGCGTCTTTGTGGCTGCCGAAATTGGAGTGCGACAGCAGTGCCACCTTGGGCGCGAGCCCGAAGCGGCGCACTTCCTCCGCCGCCAGCAAGGTCATTTCGGCAATCTGTTCCGCCGTCGGGTCGAGATTCACATGCGTATCGCAGATGAACAGGGTATGCCCCGGCAACATCAGAATATTCATCGCCGCGTACACACTCGCCCCCGCACGCTGACCGATCACCTCGTCGATATAGCGCAGATGACTCAGCGGTTGCGACACCGTGCCGCACAGCATGGCATCCGCCGAGCCCATGCGCAGCAGCATCGCCGCGATCAGCGTATTGCGGCGGCGCATCTCGCGTTTGGCCGCATCGGGCGTGACGCCCTGACGCTGCATCAAACGGTGATACTCGGCGCAATATTCGCGGTAACGGCTATCGTTTTCCGGGTTCACCAGCTCGAAATGTTCGCCCGCGCGGATGCGCAAGCCGAGCTTGGCGATGCGCTGCTCGACCACCGCCGGACGCCCCACCAGTATCGGATAAGCCAGACCTTCGTCCACCACGGTCTGCGCCGCGTGCAGCACGCGCTCGTCCTCGCCTTCGGCATACACTAGACGCTTCGGACTTTTCTTGGCGCTATCGAACACCGGCTTCATCAGCATGTTCGAGTGATAAATAAAGTGCGACAACTGTTCGCGGTACGCGGCCATATCGGTGATCGGGCGCGCCGCCACGCCGCTATCCATGGCCGCCTGCGCCACGGCGGGCGCGATGCGCGTAATGAGGCGCGGATCGAACGGCTTGGGAATCAGGTAACTTTCGCCGAAGCTCAAGCTCTCTTCGCCGTACACCGCAGCCACCGCGTCGGACTGCTCGGCTTCGGCCAACTCGGCAATGGCATGCACCGCCGCGCGTTTCATTTCTTCATTGATGGTGGACGCGCCGACATCCAGCGCGCCGCGAAAAATATAGGGGAAGCACAGCGCGTTGTTGACCTGATTGGGATAATCGGAACGCCCCGTCGCCAGAATCGCATCCGGGCGCGCGGCCTTTGCCTCTTCCGGCAATATCTCCGGCGTCGGGTTGGCCAGTGCAAATATGAGCGGGCGCTGCGCCATCAGCTTGACCATGTCCGGCTTCAGTACGCCGCCCGCCGACAGGCCGAGGAACACATCCGCC
>JBBIJL010000136.1:0-5931 GCA_037446005.1 Gallionellaceae bacterium
CCGCCAACTGGGTGAACCATAGCACCGCCGATACCGACAGCCGCGCGGTTAATATCACGTTCATCGAGACGGTCGAGAAGCCCGCCCTGCTGCGCAACTACGACGCGCGCCCGTTCCACCGCATCGCAATTGAAGATGGCGCGGGCAGCGAGCTGCTGATTTCGGCGCGCACCGGCGAAGTGGTGCACGCCTCCACCCGCTTCGACCGCGGGCTGTACTGGGCGGGCAACTGGGTGCATTTATTCCGTCCGCTGGATTTGCTGGGGCTGGGCGAGTCGCGCGTGGATGTGCTGACGTGGACAGCCTTTGCCGCCGTCGTAGCCGCGCTCACCGGCTTGATCGTCGGCTGGCTGCGCTGGCGGCCGGGCTGGTTCGGCAAAAAAACTTACTCCGAAGGCCGCGTGCATCCTTACCGTAATTTCTGGTTCAAATGGCATTTCTGGGGCGGCTTGATCGGCGGTGTGCTGGCGCTTACGTGGGGGCTCAGCGGTTTTTTGAATAACAACCCGTGGAAACTTTTTTCGCCCGCGAACCCAAGCAAAGTTGAGCTGGCGCACTATGTTGGAAACTCAGACCCGTCCATCGCCCAAGCATGGAAAGCCGAAGCGCGTGTCCCCGGCGCGAACGAGGCCGAACTGGTGGAGCTGACATGGCGTCGCCTCGGCGATGACACCGTGCAACTGGCGCACACCCGCGATGGTCGCCGTCTGGCGCAAACCGAAACCGGCTTCACCGATGCCGCGCTGCTGGCCGCCGCGCAACGTCTGGCGGGCGACACGCCCATCGCGGCGCAAGCGCTGCTGCACGAGTACGACAGCTATTACTACCTCCGCTACCACCGTGATGTGGCCGACCGACCGCTGCCCGTGCTGCGCGTTGACTTGGCCGATGCAGCCGCCACGCAGCTGTACATCGACCCGCAAGATGGCCGCCTGCTATCGAAACAAGATCACAGCCGCCGCGTATTCCGCTGGCTCTACTCCGCCTTGCACCACTGGGATTTCGGCTGGCTCTACCTGCGCCCGCTGTGGGATGCGTGGATGCTGACCTGGGTGCTGCTGGGGCTGGTGCTCAGCGCGAGCGCGGTGGTGCTGGGCTGGAGACGGCTGGGACATACCTTTAGCCGCAAGCGGCATGCGGTGCATAGGGAAGAGGCAATTCAACCGGGTAAGTTGGCGACAGAGAATCAGGTTGGATGAATTCGCAAGCCAAACTTTAAACAACGCTACCTTCCCCCCCTTTTTAAAGGGGGGCTAGGGGGGATTTAAACTCTATCCGTCCGCAAAAATCCCCCTCAGTCCCCCTTTAAAAAGGGGGAAGCGAGCGGCGCTTACCAATAAAATTTAATCATCAAAGAGAACAAAAATGACCAAACACACCGTCGCAATTTCCGCCCTACTATCAAGCATGCTGCTCGGTTGCGCCGCACAAACACCCGCACCGCAAATCGCCGCCGCCCCGCAAGCGCAAGCCAAGCCCAACCAGCCGCTGGGCTTCTTCGTCACCAGCACAGGTGCGGGCAACGGTGCCGACCTCGGCGGATTAACCGGAGCGGACGCGCATTGCCAGAAGCTGGCCGAGGCCGTCGGCGCGGGCAATAAAACCTGGCACGCTTATCTCAGCACACAAGCCGCCAACGGCCAGCCCGCCGTCAACGCGCGCGACCGCATCGGCAGCGGCCCTTGGTACAACGCGCGCGGCGTGAAGGTGGCCAAGGATGTGGCCGACTTGCACGGCGACGAACTCGCCGCCGCACGTCTGGGCAACAACCTGAGCCGCACCACCGCGCTGACCGAAAAGAACGAGCCGGTGAAAGGTGCGGGCGATAAGCCGAACGAGCACGACATTCTCACCGGCTCGCAAACCGATGGCCGCGCGTTCACCGATGCCGCCGATCACACCTGCAACAACTACACCAGCAGCGAAGCATCCGGCTCGGTGCAGGTCGGCCATTTCGACCGCACCGGCGGCGGCAACATTTCGTGGAACTCGGCGCACAAGAGCCGGGGTTGCAGCCAGGCCAATCTGGTCAGCACGGGCGGCGCGGGGCTGCTGTATTGCTTCGCCATCGACCACACCGAAGACACGGTAACGCCCGCGATCCCGGATGTGGTGGCGGCGGGCACGCGCATCGAGTTTATCAAGGACGGCTTCAAAGGCACCGAAGGCCCCATCGCCTTGCCGGATGGCGGCTTCGTGTTCACCGAGACGCAGGCGAACCGCATCACCCGCATCAATGAAGACGGCTCGACAGCGGTGTTCTTGGAAAACAGCAACGGCTCCAACGGGCTGGCGTTCAACGCCAACGGCGAGCTGGTCACCGTGCAAGTGCAAAATCCGCGCGTCGGCATCGTGTCTCCGCAAGGCAAAGAAAAGGTGCTGACCGAACAGTTTGAAGGCGTGGCATATGTGCGCCCGAACGATCTGGTGCTGAGCGCCACGCGCGGCGATATTTACTTCACCGACTCCGGCGCGGCACCCGCCGGGCAAGCGCAAGTAACACCGCGCCCCGCCGTGTACCGCATCAAACCCAGCGGTGAAGTCGCGCGCATCGCCAACGACATCGAACGCCCCAACGGCATCCAACTCAGCCCGGACGAAAAGACGCTGTATGTCGCCAACACGCTAGGCGAATACATCTTCGCTTACGACGTTGCGGCGGACGGCAGCATCGGCAACAAACGCAACTTCGCCAAACTGGACGGCTTCCGCAAAAACGATAGCGGCGTGTTGTCCAGCGGCGCGGATGGGCTGGCGGTGGATGCCAAGGGACGTTTGTATGTCGCCTCGACGGTAGGCATCCAAGTGTTCAGCGCCGACGGCGAAGCCCTCGGCACCATCCCCCTGCCAAAAGCCCCGCAGAATCTGGCCTTCGCGGGCAAGGACAAAAAATTCCTGTATGTCGTGGGACGCGGCGCGGCCTACCGCATCGCGGTGCAAACGCCGGGGTTTGGCGGGCGGGCGAAATAATTTTTGAGTCGCGCATTAGCGCGGCACTGGATTGCAACGCGACATTCCCCCCTTTTTAAAGGGGGGCTAGGGGGGATTTGAATTTCATCCGTCCGCAAAAATCCCCCTCACTCCCCCTTTACAAAGGGGAAGCAGGCAGCTCCGCCTAAGCTGGCTGAGCCGAAATGTAGGAGCGTGCCCTGCCTCTCAAACTCGTATTTTTCAACCACTCACGCAATCCGCATCGACGAAAATAGTAACGATTGACGGTACTAGTGCAAAGAGTTACATTTACACAGCAAAGTCAATCCCGACCAAGCCACCAAACTAACGCCGTGATGGCGCCGTTAAAGAGAACACAACATGATCAAATCATTTGCAGACAAGGCTACGGCTGCGGTATTTGACGGACAGTTCGTTCGCAAACTTCCGCATGAGATTCAGGCAAAAGCCCGACGACAACTCAAGCTCATTGATGCCACGAACAAAGTCGAAGAATTAAGAATCCCGCCCGGCAACCGTCTCGAACTGCTAAGCGGAAAGCGCGCAGGGCAATGGAGCATCCGCATCAACGACCAATGGCGTATCTGTTTCAGATGGCAAGACGGACATGCAGAAGATGTGGAAATCTCGGATTACCACTAGGAGAATAAAATGAGCATTCAGCGCGCAGAATTGAACAACATGAAGTGGGGAAACGTCGTCACCGGAGAGAGGCTTACGCCCGTGCATCCCGGCGAAATCCTGTTGCACGACTTCATCGAACCCATGGGGCTGACCCGCTACAAGGTTGCAAAATTTACCAGCGTCCCCCAGCGCCGCATAGATGAAATTTGCACCGGACAACGCGCCGTCACCGCCGACACCGCCATGCGCCTTGGCCGCTTGTTCGGCATGTCCGCGCAAACATGGATGAACCTGCAAACACAGTACGATCTGGAAATCGCCGAAAACGAACTGGGCGACAAAATCGACCAAGAGGTTATGCCGATAGCGGCGTAACAAGCAGCGCAGCCCGTGTGTCCGCAAGTGCTGATTTGCCAACACCGAAGTGCCGCATCTGTTGCTCACGCAGCAGCACATCAAGATGCGCGCCAACCATTTCTCTTGCCCCCGTATCTGCGATAACGCGCCGCCGCCCTTAACTATCAGCCAGTTATTTTTAATCCGGCGCTCATCGCGCAGCCCTGCGGAAAGTGGCACGGGTTGTGCAATATCAACTCCAGAGTTTTTGAAAATATTGGGAGCATTAAATGTCAGTCACCATTCAAGTTTGGGATTTACCGCTGCGGTTGTTTCATTGGCTGCTGGCGCTGGCTGTCGTCGCGGCGATTGTCACCGGGGAGGTCGGCGGCAATCTGATCGACTGGCACGGGCGCATCGGTGTGTTCATTGTCGGCCTGCTGGTGTTCCGCATCATCTGGGGTTTTGTCGGGTCTACGCATGCGCGCTTCGCCAGCTTTTTTCCGACGCCCGCGAAGATTACGGCTTACCTGAAAGGACAGTGGCAGGGGCACGGGCACAATCCGCTGGGTGCGTTGTCGGTGTTCGCGTTGCTGGGTGTACTGGCTACGCTGGTAGGCGCGGGGCTGTTTGCCAATGACGACATCGCTTTTCAGGGTCCGCTGTTTGGTCTCGTAGATAAAGCGTTGAGCGACAGGTTGAGCGGTTTGCATGCGCTGACATTCAACGTGCTCGCGGGTCTGCTGGTGTTGCACATCGCCGCGATTGTGTTTTACGTGCGGGTCAAAAAACACAATCTGGTTGTGCCTATGCTCACCGGGAAAGTGAGCGTACCCAAAGACCGGGCTGTGTCTGTTTCCAAAGCGGGTGTGCTGCGCTTTGTGGTCGCGCTCGCAATTTCAGGCGCGGTGGTATGGGTCATTAGCAACGGGGCACAGCATTTCGCTCCCGCGCCGAACGCGCCTGTCGCCGCGCCAAGTTGGTAGTTTTGTTGTTTCTTTTTTCTAACCTCAAGGAGTTCCAAGTGAAATTCAAATTAGCATTGGCCGTACTTATCGCAACCAGCAGCACTGCCGCATTCGCCGGGCAAGCCGAAGACCAGCAGGTCAAATTCCGCCAGTCCGCCTATTCGTTCGCGGCATGGAATTGCGCCAAGATCAAAAAACAAGTGATCGAAAGCCCGGAGACGTTTAACAAAGAGCAGGTCATCGCGGCGGCGAATGCGGTGGCGGCGGTGGCGAACTCCGGCTTGGGCTCGCTGTATGGTGCGGGCACGGATCAGGCGACCGGCTGGAAAAAGTCGCGCCTGAAAGCGGAGTTTTTCGAGAAGCAGGATGATGCGAAAAAAGTGGCGGTCGCCTTCGTGAAGGAATCGAACGAGCTGGCTAAAGTTGCCGCCAGCGGCGATGTGGGCGCGATCAAAACTCAGTTCGGCAAAGTCGCCGAGACCTGCAAGAGCTGCCACGACGGCTTCCGCGTTAAGGATTGATGCTTGCCGTCATTCCGGCGAAGGCCGGAATCCAGTTATAAAAAATACTCTGCGAAGCAGACAACGCTTTGAGGTTGTCTCGCTTGCGCGAGAAATGTTTAATCATCTAGATTCCGGCCTGCGCCGGATAATCAGCCACTTGCCAGCTTGCTGGCTTAGTGGATTGGCTAGTAGTTTCACCAATGACGAAGAGATGCGGGTGGGCAAAGAAAACGTGCTCACCCGACATCCTAAAAGCACCACCCCCCGATATTCCCCATTCTGCTTTGCTTATCGTTTTTTCTTGGTTTTTGTTCTAAAGCGCCGGGCATAGCATGCCACCTCATCGCTGACACCTGTCGGCATCCCATGAGGAGCGTGTATGTCTACCGTTATTGAAATCTCCGCCGCATCGCAAACTATTCTCGACTCCGCGCGCGCCCAAGCGCGGCTCGGCGGGCTGCTGTATGCCGGGGACATCGCGCCGCACGAGGCGTGGCAATTGTTTTCGCAACAGGAGGCGCTGTTGATCGACGTGCGCACCGAGGAAG
>JBBIJL010000137.1:0-5884 GCA_037446005.1 Gallionellaceae bacterium
TCGTCAACGCCATCGATCTGTCGCGCGTCACGCTGGCCAAAATCCGCCAGAACCTGTTCTTCGCCTTCGCCTACAACGTGCTGGGCATCCCGCTGGCCGCCATCGGTTTGCTCAACCCCGTCATCGCGGGCGGCGCCATGGCGATGAGCTCGGTGTCGGTTATCAGCAATGCTTTGCTGTTGAAAAAGTGGGAACCTGCAACTCAACTACAGGAGAAAACATCATGAACGCAAATCAAACCGAAGAATGCTGCCCCCGCTTCAACCCCGAACCTTGGGATGAAAAAACCATCGTCTGGAAAGACAAGAAATTCCTGCAAGACCGCGTCACCAGCCTGTTCCACATCCCGCTGAATTACGGTGCAGTCATGACGCGCAGCACCCGCGCGGTTGAAGCCGCCGGTGCCGCCACCGCCACGCGCATCATCCTCACCGATGAAAATTCGCGGTGGGGTGCGGATGTGTATGTCGAAGTCAGCAAGGATGTGCCGAACGCCCGCATGGCCAGCCTGTCAGGTACATTCCTGAGCAAGGTGTTCGAAGGAGCCTACAGCAACATGGGGACATGGATAGAGGCGATGAAGATTTACGTCGCCGCGCAGGGCAAGCAGCCCGGCAAGCTGTATTTCTACTACACCACCTGCCCCAAGTGCGCGAAGAAATATGGGAAGAATTATGTGGTGATTTTGGCGGAAGTTGCTGCCGGATAAATTGCACTGAGTAGTGCGCTTAAGTAGTGCTGTGGTGCCCTGGAAGGGACTCGAACCCCCACGCCTCGCGGCGCCAGAACCTAAATCTGGTGCGTCTACCAATTCCGCCACCAGGGCATTCCCTGCAACGACCCGAACGAGCCGCGAAGGGCGCGCATTATAACCGAGCTCGGTTTAGCCGCCAGCGATTTCAACTACCGTGCGCCCGCGCGTTTCGCCGCGCAACATTCCGGGAAAAACTTCCGGCAATTGCGCGAACGGCAGCGTGTGCGCGATCTGCGCCAAACTCTGCGGGCGCAGCTCACCCGCCAAACGTTGCCATATCTGTTTGCGCAAGGGCATCGCCGTCGCGGCGGAATCCACACCCAGCAATTTCACCCCGCGCAAAATGAACGGGAACACCGTGGTGTGCAACTCGACGCCGCCCGCGTTGCCAAAACTGGCAATGGCGCCATCCTGCTGCATGGTGCGTGTGAGCCAAGCCAATGTAGTGCCGCCCACCGCATCCAGCGCGCCCGCCCATTGGGATTTTTCCAGAGGGCGCGTGCCCGTCAAATCAATTTCGCCGCGCGGCAATATTTCGCACGCCCCCAAGGCTTTCAGGTAGTCGTGCTCGCGGTCTTTTCCGGTCAATGCCACGACGTGGTAACCGAGTTGCGCCAGCATCTGGATCGCCAGGCTGCCCACCCCGCCTGTTGCGCCAGTGACGAGCACCTTGCCTTTATCCGGCGAGAGTTCGTTCTGCTCCAGACGATGGATCGCCAATGCTGCCGTGAATCCTGCCGTACCCAGCGCCATCGCGTCGAACAGGGAAAGGTTGACAGGCAACGGCACCACCCAGGCGGCAGGCACGCGCACATATTCGGAAAACCCGCCGTCATGCGCCACCCCCATGTCGTAGCCGGTAACCAGCACCGCATCGCCCGCCTTGTAGCGCGCATCGGATGAGCTTGCCACCACGCCGGAAACGTCGATACCGCCCACGCAGGGAAAGCGGCGAATGACTTTGCCCGCCCCCGTTGCCGCGAGTGCGTCCTTGTAATTCACGCCGGAAAAATGCGCTTTGATGACGACTTCGCCGGGATCGAGATCGTTCAATGACAACTCGGTAAAACGGCCTTGCGATTTGCCGTTTTCGTCGAAGATGCGGTAAGCGTTAAAGGTTTTCGTCATGTTTTATGTTCATCCAGTTTTCAATCCGAAATCACTGACTCAGATTTACAATCTCCGAGCATGTGACTCAATATAGTCAGGGTCGGAAAAATGCTCCTGCGCGCACAAAGGGATTTTCCGCAAAGAAAGATTTATTTGATACAAGGTGATTTTCTCCGCTTCACGCGGACTCATTGGACAAAATGCTCCTCCTGGCTCGGAGTGTAAGTAATAATCCCCCTGCTTTGCGCCACAGTCACAGTGATTCATATACAACGTACGACCTTGGGTTGATGAGTAGTCTGGACGGTACGTCGGCACGACATCCATCAATAGCTGACTAAGTAGTGGCGGAACTTGCTGAACATTTGAATAAGTAACAAAACACTTCCAGTCGGCCATGCCCTCAAATTCATACCCATCAGAAGCAAGACAAAATACGTTTGTACTGTTTCCACAGCGATTACAATCCGAGACAGATTTCGCGATATACACACGCCCAAGTGCTACGAGCCCTTCATCATGAATCTCTTTAGGAAGCCATCGCGCAAATGGCGCAATGTTTAATCCCTCTGGCACATACCATTTTCCCTGCTCCTTTGCCCACTTAGCACCAAGACTCTTCGCGACATCCTTCTCCGCAAAAGGTACATCCAGAAATGTATTTTTTGTCATATCAAATCTCCCAAAAAGCATAGGACAGAAATAAATCGACGGGGTAGCACTCGATTAATCCTGCACGAACAGCAAACTCAGGTCTTACATTACATCATTCTCAACCATTCAATCCCCCTTCATTTCAACGCAAGCTGCACCACCAGTTCGGAATATTGATTCAACACCGCATCGGTCGTGAGCAAATAAGCGGGCAAGGATTGTGCTTGGGCAACCAGCAATCGGTCGAACGGATCGCGATGATGCCAAGGTAAATTCGCCACCGGATAGCAGTCTTCGCCTTTAACCTGCAATTCGGTAAAGCCGGTTGCCAAAGCAAGGCGATGAATATCCTGCGGAGAGAAATCGAAATCGGCTCGGTTCAGCGAGCGCTTGATCGCCACTTCCCAGATGCTGGCGGAACTGAAATAGACGCTGTTGGATGAATCGGATAATCCGGCGGCGACTTCCTGCGGCAGTCGTTCGGGTACGAGCATCGCCGCCAACAAGACATTGGTATCCAGCAAGTAGACGTGCCCGGCCATCTACTTTCCCTGCTCGAACATGCCCGCGATTTCGCTTGCACCCAAGCTGTCGAAATTTTCCGGGAAAGTGAATTGCTTCTTGCCCAAACCGAGTTTACGCGGCTGGCTGGCGGAGGATTTCAATGCCACCAGACGCGCCACCGGCTTGCCCGCGCGGGCAATCACGATTTCCTCGCCTGCCTCTGCCTGATCGACATAACGGGAGAACTGGGTTTTGGCATCATGAATATTGACGGTTTGCATGGCGCACCTCGGCTTGGCTAAGTGGACTAATGTTAGTCCGAATTAGATTATTCAACAAGCGAGCCATAAATTCCCAGAGTAAATTGGCTCTCGGAAAAGTAGGGGGGACACGTTTTCTGTGCCCACCCTACATCCTTACGAGAAAGAACGGAAGGAAGGCGTTGTCTCGATTACAAATCCAACAACACGCGCCCGGGAAACTCCAGCGCTTCTTTAATGGTAGACAGGAACTGCACGGCTTCGCGCCCGTCGATGATGCGATGGTCGTAAGACAGCGCGAGATAGTTCATCGGACGGATGACGACCTGGCCGTTTTCGGCCACGGGGCGATCCTTGGTGGCGTGGATGCCGAGGATGGCGCTTTGCGGCGGATTGATGATGGGGGTGGAGAGCATGGAGCCGAACACACCGCCGTTGGAGACGGAAAAGGTGCCGCCGGTCAATTCTTCCATGCTGAGCTTGCCGTCTTTGGCGCGCGCGCCGAAATCGACGATACGTTTTTCGATGTCGGCCAGCGACAGCTTATCCGCATCACGGATGATGGGCACGACCAGTCCGCGCTCACTGCCGATGGCCACGCCGATGTCAAAATAGCCGTGATAGATGATGTCGGTACCGTCCACCGAAGCGTTGACGATGGGGAATTTCTGCAAAGCCAGCACCGTCGCTTTGACGAAGAAAGACGAGAAGCCCAGCTTCACGCCGTGCTTCTTCTCGAACGCGTCTTTGTATTTGTTGCGCAGCTCGATCACCGGCTGCATGTTCACTTCGTTGAAGGTGGTGAGGATGGCGGCATTTTGTTGAGATTGCAGCAGGCGCTCGGCGATACGCTGGCGGATGCGCGTCATCGGTACGCGCTGCTCGGCACGGTTGCCGGCAGGAGCAACAGCGGGTGCGCTTTGCGGCTGCACAGCCGCTGCGGGTTGCTGCACGGCACTCAATACATCTTCCTTGGTCACCAAACCATGCTTGCCGCTGCCTTGCAGGCTCGCCGCATCCACATCATGCGCGTGCGCCAACTTGCGCGCGGAGGGCGAAACTGCCGCAGCAGCGGCTTCGACTTTTGCCGCAGGCGCTGAAGCCGCTGCCACGGCAGCAGTGTCGATCTGCGCGATGATTTCGCCGCTGCCGACTTTCGCACCGTCGGCTTTGATGATTTTGCTCAACACACCGCTCTTGATCGCGGGCAACTCCAGCACCACTTTGTCGGTCTCGATGTCGATGAGATTCTCGCCCTCCTGCACCGCCTCGCCCACTTTCTTGTGCCAAGTGAGCAGTGTCGCTTCGGAGACGGATTCAGAGAGTTGCGGAACTTTCACTTCAATGATGCTCATGGTTTGCTCCTGGTTTATTCGTTACATCAAGATCGGGACGGAAAGCGGCGTCGATCACCGCCTTCTGTTGTTCGTTATGCACGGCGAGATAACCCGCCGCAGGCGATGCGGAAGACGGACGCAGTGCGTAACCGAGGCGCATGCCCTTGCGCATGTGGCGCATCAGGTAATGCTGGATGCGGTGCCATGCGCCCTGGTTGCCCGGCTCTTCCTGACACCACACCACTTCAGTGGCATTGGGGTAAGCAGCGACCTGCGCGGTGAAGTCGTCATGCGGAAAAGGATAGAGCTGTTCGATACGGATGACGACCATGTCGGTGACGCCGCGCTCACGTCTTGCCTTGAGCAAGTCGTAATACACCTTGCCGCTACAGGCGATGATGCGGCGCACCCTGCCCGCGTCCAACGTATCGACTTCGGCGATGACGGGCTGGAAGCCGCCTTGCGCAAGATCGTCCAGCGGCGACGAGGCGTCCTTGCTGCGCAGCAGACTCTTGGGCGTAAACACCACCAGCGGCTTGCGCGAGGGATGCAGCATCTGGCGGCGCAGCAAGTGGAATATCTGCGCGGCATTGGAGGGGATGCACACCTGAATGTTGTAGTCGGCGCACAGTTGCAAATAGCGCTCGATACGGCCGGACGAGTGTTCCGGCCCTTGGCCTTCGTAGCCGTGCGGCAGCAGCATGGTGAGGCCGCACAGCCTGCCCCACTTGGCTTCGCCGGAGGTGATGAACTGGTCGATGACCACTTGGGCACCGTTGGCGAAGTCGCCGAACTGGCCTTCCCAAATCGTCAGCGTATCCGGCTCGGCGGTGGCGTAGCCGTACTCAAATCCCAGCACGGCTTCTTCCGACAGGATGGAGTCGATGACAATGAAATCGGCCTGCCCCGGCGCGATGTTCTGCAACGGCGTGTGGTAACCCAGATCGAACTGCACGCGGTTCTGGTCGTGCAGCACCGCATGGCGGTGGAAGAAAGTACCGCGCCCGCAATCTTCGCCGGACAGGCGGATCGGATAACCTTCGGTCACCAGGCTGGCATAGGCCAGATTCTCTGCCATCCCCCAATCCAACGCCAGCTCACCTTTGCCCATCGCGATGCGGTCGGTGATGATCTTCTCGACGCGCGAATGCAGTTTGAAATTTTCGGGGATGCTCGTCAGGCGCTCGGCCAACTGCTGCAAACGCGCACGCGGCACCGCCGTACTCACGGCGGCATGCCACGGCACATTGCCTTTGTATTTCGAC